>DATBEY010000262.1:0-12561 GCA_036558765.1 Binatia bacterium
GCCGCCATGGCCGAAGCCGTTCACTTTGTCGAAAAAAACCCTGATAAAAGCAGAGCCGCTCTCGCGAAAGTCCTTGCGATCAACGACCAGGAAGTCTTGCAGTCCGCCTATGATGCTTATGCCAAGACTCTGGTCAATCGACGCTTGACCGTGCCGGTAAACGCCGTGGCGCACGCTGTCGAGATTGCGCGCGAGGACGGAACACAAATCCGCAAAAGACCGTCCGAAATCATCGACAACAGTTTTGCCGAGCAACTCGAGAGAAGCGGATTTTTAAAAGAGCTTTGGGGCAAGGAACTTATGCCGCAGGAAAAGAGGAGCTAGCGTAATGGAAGAAAAAATATCGTTTCAATCGGATGGTTTGAAAATTTCCGGTTTGATCGATACACCGGCCAACCATAAACCCGGTGAGCGCCGGCCAGCCTTTGTAGTCTTGCACGGTTTTGGCGGGAACAAAGACGGCCAGGGCCAGTCCGTCGTCGCCAAACAATTCGCCCAATGGGGCTACGTCACCTTGCGTATCGATTTTCGCGGTTGCGGCGAGAGCGAGGGTGAGCACGGGCGCATCATCTGTCTCGATCAAGTAGCCGATACGCGAAATGCCATCTCGTTTCTGTCCACTCGGCCGGAAGTCGATCCCGGCAAAATTGCCCTGGTCGGCAGCAGCTTCGGTGCTGCGGTCGCGGTCTTTACGGGCGGTGCCGATCGCCGGGTTGCCGCGGTCATTTCCTGCGGCGGTTGGGGCAACGGCGAGCGCAAATTTCGCGGCCAGCACCCTACACCGGAAGCATGGGCGAAATTCACCCATATGCTCGAGGAGGGCAAACGCCACCGCGAGCGTACCGGCAAATCGCTCATGGTGCCGCGTTACGATATTGTGCCGATTCCCGAAAAATTGCGTAACCGCATGAGCAGCGGCTCGATCATGGAATTTCCCGCCGAAACCGCTCAGAGCATGAACGATTTTCGCGCCGATGATCAGGTAGGAAATATTTCACCGCGCCCGCTGTTATTACTACACAGCGCCAACGATTCGGTGACACCCACCTATGAATCCATCGAAATGTTCAAGCGAGCTGGACAGCCGGCCGAGTTGCATCTGCTCGGCGATGTCGATCATTTTACGTTCAACGAAGAAAACCCACGTTTGACGAACATCGTTCACGAATGGCTGCAGCGGTACTTTCCCGTTCGCCCAAGCTAGAAAGAACCGCCGTGCCAAAACTGAATCATGGTCGACTGCGCGACTTCTGCTCTGCACTGCTCGCTGCCGGTGGAATGCCCGCATCCGATGCTAAATTCGTCGCTGACTTGCTGGTCAAGGCGGAGCTCCGCGGCTATGCCGGCCACGGTGTCACTCGGGTCGGACAATATTTGCAATTCATCAGCAACAAAATCTACGATCTCAGTGCGCGCCCGCAAATCGAGCGTGAAGGCAAAATCACGGCGGTGATCGATGGTCATCACTATATCGGGCAGATCGCAGCGCATATGGCGATGGAGCTCGCGATCAAGAAAGCCAAGGAGCACGGCGCCGGAATCGTCTGCGTGCGTCGCGCCGGACACACCGGGCGGCTCGCCGATTATATGGAAATGGCGACAACGCAGGGGCTCGTCGGCATGGGCGCGGTCAGTGTCGGTTCGGCGACCACCACGCTCTACGGCGGCATGAAACCGATCACCGGCACTAACCCGATCGCTTTCGGGATTCCGGCCCGAAATGGCAAGTCGATTATCCTCGACTTCGCTACCGCATCCATGAGCATGGGGGAGATTCAGAAGCGAGTGGCGAAAAATGAAGCGATTCCGGACGGAGTGATGCTCGACGGTTTTGGGGAACCGACTACGGATTTCAAAAAGTTTCGCGGGCCCCCGCGCGGCGTATTTTTACCCTTCGGTGGCTATAAAGGTTCCGGCGTCGCTCTCGTGACCGAAATACTGGGCGGTCTGCTCTCGGGCAACGGTCCGGGACGAGACTGGTGGAAAAACGGTGGGCACGGCGTCAATGGCGTTTTTCTTCAGGCGTTCTCCGTCGAGGAGTTTCAGCCGCTCGAAAGGTTTTATGATCGCGTCGATGAATTTAGCGCTTTCATCAAATCGACGCCGCTGGCGCCCGGTTTCAGCGAGATTCTTTTACCCGGCGAAGCCGGTCGTCGTCGAGAAGAAAGCCAGAAGACCAGTGGCGTCGAAGTGGACAGCGAAACCTGGTCCGAGCTTGTTGACCTCGCGGGCGAGCTCGGGGTAGTCAATATACCGGTAACCACTTGACTTGCTCAGCCCCTGGTTGAAGGAATACAGTCGAATAGTTCGGCGCGTTGAAACAAGCCGCTGACGAAGGAGGCAATATGGTAATTCGTGAGCTCAAAGATGGCCGTTGTTATGTGGCCTTGCAGGAGGATCACGCGGAGCTCGCGGCGCAGTTTGCCGCGCACTGGGGCAACGATCGCTTTTCCAAGCTGCGGCCCTATCAAACCATGGTGTTTGCGACCACCTATCACGACAGCGGCTATCGCGAGTGGGAGGGCACGCCGCCGATGAACGTGCAAAAAGGCCGCCCCTATGCCCATCGCGAAGATGTGCCCGACTTTGAATCCGTTGAGCTCAACGCCTACGCCAAAAACGTCGATTGGCTAAGCTCACAAAACTCCTATGCCGGACTGCTGGTGTCGATGCATCGCACCGGCCTCTGGCACAACCGTTACAATATTTTTACGGAACCCGCCGGGAGATTGCGCGAGCGCAGTCAGGCCGTGCAGAATGCCAAAAAAGAATTGGAAGCAAAGCAGCAGGAACTGAAGAAATCACTGGCGGCTCAGAATCCGGGGTTCGAGAACGAGCTCGCCTACAATTACATGGCGTTGCAGATTTTTGACCTGCTCTCACTCTATTTCTGCTGCGACGGCTACGCTTCGAATGAAGAATTCAAAGAATACGCCATCGCGCCGGTGCGTGTTTCGTATGACAGCGACGAAACCGTTAAATTATCGATCCGACCAAACGGCAGAGGCGCCGTCGTAATCGATCCGTATCCCTTCGATTTGAGCCCGCTCGGTTTTTCGGCACGTGCGCGCATCGTCGCGCCGCCCAAAGAGAAGACGGAATCCGCGTGTGTGGACGCTTATCACCGAGCGCCCCGCCAGATGCTGACCTTCGAAGTTTCCGCGTGACGAAGAACTATTTACCGCTGAGACACAGAGGAAACAGAGTTTTTTTCTCCGCATCTCGACGGTGAATCATCCGTTTTATCGATCGTAAATTTCCACACGAATCGCCTGTCCCCTGCCCGACTCGGGACAGGCGCTTGCCGCGACCAGCAGATCCATTTCCGCCCGGAAATCCACGTGCGCTTCCTGCTTCGGCCGGATCATCGTGTCGTACATGACGCCGGTTTCCGGATCGATGCGCATGCACTGAAATATATTAAACGGGCTTGGCACGTCGTCCGGCGCGATGTTCCAAGGCGTGACGGCGCTGCTGAGATTTTCCCAGCAGCCATGATCGGGAATTTCATCCGCCTTCTTGGGATTGATATCAATGCCTTCCGCGAAGACTCGCTTCGACTCTCCGCGCGCAACCATTTCGAAGCGTCTGCGGCTACACATCCCCTTCTGCAAATCATGGCGCCCCTCAGCGAACGTGTCCTCGACAATCGTGAGCATCGGGTTGTTTCTTTTTGAATAGAGCACGTCTCCGGTGCTGATAAAAATTTTCACCTGATTGGTCTTGGTCCGCGCTTGATCAAACCGCTCAGCCAAATCGTTCAGGTTAAAGGCCACAAAATCGACGATGGTCTTGCCTGCGATCCGCAGCCGTTGGCCTTTTTTTATTTCGAACGCCGCGCCCGAATTCTTAGCGATGAGTTCCGTCTCCAAGAGCGCCACTTGAATCTCCTCCTTTGCGCAAAGCACGGGTTCACTTCTCTCGCCAGCGTCGACCTGCAGGAAGAGCCATGTTAACGGCGCAAATTGAAAAGCCATGCGAGCGCTATAAACACCCGCATGGCTTTACTGGCCGAGGTTGCGCGCTGTACTATCCCCAAATCGGCTTGACGTTGGTATCCAGCCACTTTTTCGGATCTTCAAGAAAACTTCGATCGGTGACTGGGATGGGTTTGGTGTTCTTGCCAAATGCAGCTTCAATGGAAGTGTGAGACTTGAAGTCATTGCGCGATGTTTCTCGTCCCACCGAATCAATCGCCTTCTGGCCTTCTTCTGAAATCAACCATTCGGCGAACAATTTAGCCGCATTCGGATCTGGCGCTTTGACGTAAATGCCGGCTTGGCGTGGAAAGACCACCGGAGGCACCGCCTTGTTGTAATTGACGGGTGTTCCCTTATGCATTTCTTCGAAAACATCATGCAACAAAGCCGGCATACAGATCGAGTATTCACCGGATATCACCAAGCGAAACATCGCGCTGGTGCTCTGGTGCACGGGGACGTTAAGGGCCTTCAAACCCTTGACGAAGTTATTGTATCGATTATCGTCATTCCACTGGGTTTTGAGCCCGGAGAGCATCGAGCTCAGCGGCCCCGCTCTCATCGGATCGTCCAAAGCGACCACACCTTTGTACTTCGGATTGGCGACGTCCTCCCAACTTTTCGGTAGATCCGCCGGTTTCATCTTTTTTGTATTGTAGGCGAGCGCCTGTACCTGGAGGCTCACGGTGGGCATCGTCGGATCGTGCAGATAAAGAACATCGCGCTGGACCGTATCATAATTCATGATCGCTCCCGCCGCCCGTATCACCGGCGGAGCATTGTCCGACAGCACAACGTCCCAGCTCGCCTGTCCCCCCTGAAATTCGGTGAGCGCGCGGGTGACAATTTCTGGATTTCTTCCTTGCCAGTAGGTCGCTTTGATGCCGGGGTAACGCTTCATGAAGGCGTCGGTGATTACTTTGAGATGCTCGACATCCCAGACCGAGTAAACGACCAAATTGCCTTCTTGTTTTGCCTTCGGATAGAGCTCGGCGCTCACTTTTTCGAAGGCCTTCGCCGCTGCTGCAGTAGCAGACGCGCTGCTCGTCTCCTTTCGCACCTGCTCTTTGGAAGGAGCTTTGGTTGCAGCCTTCTCCGCCGCCAGCGCTGCTGCGGCGATCAAAAAGGTGGCCAAGAGCGCAACTGCTATTTTGGATGTTCTGACCATGCTTGTTTTCCCCTTTCTTGAATTCTATTGGTCGCGAGAATCACAGACTGAATTTCATATTGAAGGCAAATTTAGCAATCGAAACCGCCGCGATGAGAACAACTAGATAGACGACGCCGCCGGCCGCCGCTTCGGCCCACTGTCCCACCCGAAAATACTCGAACAGGGTCACCGGACCATACTCCTTTCCGGGCGAAGTCAGCAACACCGCGACATCGACATTGCGGATGGCCTCGATGAAGATATAAAAAAGCGCGCCGCCAACGGATGGCTTCAAAATTGGCAAAGTGATTTTGAAAAACACGTGGCGCCAGCGCGCGCCGTGCACCCAGGCCGCTTCATCCAATTCTTTATGAATATTGACAATAGACCCGGAAGCATTACGAAAAGCGTATGGAAAATAAGCGACGAAAAGTCCTATCCCTAAAGCCCAAAGGCTATTGTACAGCGGGGTGCCCAAAAAGATGATCACGAGGCCGACGGACAAAACCAACGGCGGAAAAGCCAGCGGCAATGTCCCGATGAACTCAAAGACTCTCGTCCCGGACGCTCGTGTTCTGTAAATGGTGAAGGCCATAACGATTCCGGCCAGGACAGTAACGAGGGCAATGGTGACCGACAAAACCAGCGAGTTGTAGAAGCCCGTGACAAAGCTGGGATGGTGCATGACGGTGTAGTAATTTGTCAGCACCGCGTTCGTGGGGAACTTCATGAAGGTGTCATAATCGAAGTACGGAATCATCGACACGACGATCAGCACAATGAACGGTATCGCGATGCCCGCCAAGAAGTAAATAAATACCAGGAAGAATGTCAGGTATTTCCAGGGCCCGATGTCGATAACCTTGACGCGATAGCCTTTTCCGGTAATCGTCGCGTAGCGATCGGAAAACCGGGTCGCGCGTACATAAAAGTAGAGCGTGATCACCGAGAGCGCCACCAAGACCACGCTGTAAGCTGTTGCCAGACCCGTGTTGAACTCCAGCGCCATGGAATCGTAGACACGGCTGACAAAAACTTTGATATTGGCAGGAGTTCCCTGCAAAACCGGAGTTTCAAACGAACGCAGACCGCGCAGGAAATTCAACACAAAGGCGGATAAGAATGCTGGAACCGCCAAGGGAAACGTGATCTTCAACATCGTGTTCACCGGTTTGCTGCCGGCGATATAGGCGCTTTCTTCCAGCGACGGATCGAAAGATAGAAACACCGGCAGCAAGAACAAGTATCCCAACGGTACACACGCCAGACCAAACACCCAAATCATCCCGGTCATACTGAAGGCATTGAAAATCGGCGTCTCAATACCGAGGAACTGCTGCAGCATCCCGTTCAGAATTCCCGAGCGCGGCGCCAGCAGTAAAATCCACGCGATGTTCTTCATGATCGGTGGCATTAATATCGGGTAAAGCGGCAACAGTTCGACAAGCGTTTTGCCCGGAGTGTTCGTGCGCGCGACGATCCACGCCAGCAGAGCGCCCACACCCGTACCGAGCAACGCCGAGCCGCCCGCATAAGCCACCGAATTGCCGAGCATCGCCATAATGTCTTTGTCTCCGAAGACGCGCACATAATTGGCGATATTGAGGCCGACATTGAATCCCAAACGCCCCGTGGTGAAGCTGCGCCAAAGCACGACCAAAACCGGTGTGATGATGGCTGCGCCGGCAATCGCGCTTCCCACGAGCGGCACGAGCGTGCCTTGTCGAAAGGCGTTCTTGACGGAATTTCCCCTGGACGTACGAATCTCCTCGATGGCTTGAGAAGGATTTTATAGGTTAGCCGATTTCATTGGGCGAGGATGACGCTGATCGCCGAGCGGTCGATCGATACAAAAGTTTTTCCACCATCGCCGTTCACGCGAATCATCGGGCAGAACTTGTGGGAAGTGACGACGAGCTCCTTCGAACCGATCTGGATCCGGTGATCCGTCAATCCGCCCCGGTATTCGCGGCTGGTCATCATGCCTTCGAGCACGTTATCGGCACCGTCGGGAAATCCGTCGTGGCTGAGCTTGACTTCGGTAGTGCGGATAACGACTTTGCAAGCGTTTCCTGCCGCAGCACTGCGCGGAGCGGGTGAGACGAGATTAGCGCCGTTGAACTCCGGAATATTGACCAGACAATTCTCTCCTTCGACCCGGACTACCCTGCCGTCAACCAATGCCGAATGCCCGACAAAGGACGCCACGAATGGATGCGCCGGCCGGTTGTAAATCTCATCAGGTGCGCCGTACTGGAGAATTTTTCCCGCGTCCATCACCACCACCGCGTCGGAGATAGTAAACGCTTCTTCCTGATCATGGGTGACGTACAGCGCGCTGATGCTCACTTGCTTGATCAGTTTCTTTAACTCCACTCGCATTTCCTCGCGCAATTTAGCGTCGAGGTTGCTCAACGGCTCATCCAGCAGAATCAATCTCGGCTCGAGTGCCAGACTGCGCGCCAGTGCCACCCGCTGCTGCTGTCCACCGCTGAGCTGCGACGGAAAGCGCTGCTCACGCCCCTGTAGGCCGACAAGCTCAAGCGCTGCCATCACTTTGCGCCTGATGTCATCTGCTGACTTCTTGCGCAACTTGAGACCGAAGGCCACATTGTTAAAGACCGTCATGTGCGGCCAAAGAGCGTAGTTCTGAAAGACGAAGCCAATTTCGCGTGCATAAGGCGGTACTAAAATTCCGCCGGCAATCGAGGTCTGGATTTTATCGGCAATTGCAATTGATCCGCTATCGGGGATTTCCAGTCCGGCAATCGATCTGAGCAGCGTCGTTTTGCCACAACCCGATGGCCCTAAAAAGGAGATAATTCCCTTCTCGAACTCGAACGTAACATCGTCGAGCGCCTTCACGTCTTTGAAGAATTTCGAAACGCCGGCGACATTAAGGATCGACATCGTTTTCCATCCGTGATCCGACGGCACAAAAGGTAGGCCAGCCCCCGTCGAAAACACATAATCTATTATTTTATTTACTCTAATTGCTTAACAAATGGAAACATTCGAAATCGTGGAGAAGCCCTGGCGAGCACAGCCAGTTGGCGCGCGCTCACGCCACCTGGCCACGTAGACTGCTAATCTTTTACAGTGAGTGTATGGAATCTAGGCGTTCAGCAATAAAATAGTCCGCAGACCCTTCGTCACACAAACTATTGAAGCGGGATCTTCTGCTGGTACTTCGCCACTTCGGCTTTCCAGCTGAGCCGTTCGCGGATCAAGCCGGCAAAAGTGCTCGCCGCCGCGGGTTCGCCATGAACGACATATGTCATGCGCGGCGGCTTTTTGAACGTCCGGAGCCAGCGCAGAATTTCTTCTTGATCCGCGTGAGCTGAAAATCCATCGAGAACGGTGACTCTGGCCCGGACGGGAACAATTTCGCCGAGCATCTTTATTTCTTTCGCGCCGTCCTGCAAAGATCTGCCGCGGGTCCCTTCCGCCTGATAACCGACCAAGAGCACTGTCGTATCGGGATCGGGTAGACGACGTTTGAGATGATGCAGCACCCGGCCGCCCGTCGCCATGCCGCTGGCGGAAATAATAATGAGAGGTCCTTTGAGATCGTTGATTGCTTTCGATTCTTCCGGTGTGCGATCGATCACCATCTGTCGCGAGCTGATCGGGCAATGCTCACGGCTGCTCAATTGCGCCATCTCGAAATCGTGCTCCTCTGTATGGCGGCAATAAATATCCGTCGCCTCGATCGCCATGGGACTATCGATATGAACGGGAATCGTCGGAATATCTCCGGCATCCTCCATTTTACGGATCACGTAAATGAGGTCTTGCGTTCTGCCCACGGCAAACGCCGGCACAACCAAACAACTTCTCCGCGCCGCAATGTCTTTAATAATCTCCCGTAGGTCGTTTTCCGAATCTTTGGGATGCACGCGATTGCCGTAGGTCGACTCGATCAACAGCCAGTCGGCATTCGGCGCCGGCTCCGGATCCTTTAGAATCGGTCGCCCATAGCGGCCGAGATCGCCTGAATCGAGCAAGGTTCTTTTTTGGCCATCTATTTCGAAAGATAGATGCGCCGATCCCGCGCCGAGTATATGGCCGACCCGGCCGAATCTGAGCAAGACGTTCGGCATCACTTCCACGGACTCTGCATTTCGGATCGGCCGCAAAAGCTGCAAAGACCGCTCGGCGTCCTCCACGGTATAGAGCGGTAATGCCGGTGCATGCTTTGAATACCCTTTGCGATTGGCATACCGAGCTTCTTCTTCCTGCAGGTGTGCAGCATCCGGCAACATCACCGTTAGAAGATCGCACGTTCCGGGCGTCGCGAACACCGGCCCGCGATAACCCTTTGCGATAATTCGCGGCAAGTACCCCGAATGATCTATATGTGCATGAGTCAGTATGACGGCTCGTAAACGGGCAAGATCGATGGGCACCGGCGCCCAATTCCGCTGGCGTAGTTCTTTCAAGCCTTGAAACAATCCGCAGTCGATCAGCAACTGATCGTCGCCGTAAGAAAACAGATACTTCGACCCGGTCACACCGCCAGCCGCCCCGAGGAATTGCAATGTAGCCGCCGGCGAACTACTCATCTAATTTTCCTTTGCGGCAGAAGTTGCCATACTTCATCGCTCCAATCCTCCAGTACAAAATATGGCGGAGGGGGCGGGATTCGAACCCGCGGTCCACGGAGTGGACGCCGGTTTTCAAGACCGGTGGTTTCAACCGCTCACCCACCCCTCCGATAAATGATTTGAACTAGTTATGAGGCTGCTTCCTTGGCGGGAGATTCTGTTGCAAGCATGTTGCAAAATTCCAAACGCTTTTGCAATGTCGTTTCGCTGCAGGTGAATAACCGTTGGTGCATTGAAACGAGCTGTGTCCAGCTGCGAGCATTGCGCTCTCAGGGAATTCCCTTCCCGGCCACGAGCATCTGGGTAACCCGATGGTAACTGGCGCTACCTGCCGTATACCGGTCTTGATCCGACCGCCCTCTGGTTGGATCAGATTGTTCGCGGTCGATGTCAGCCGGATCAGACAGTCCTCGGAAAGCGCGTCTTACGCGCTACTTCAGCGATTCGGCAAAACCACCGCGGGAGAATTTGAATGAGTCGCTGAGCCTCGCATCTCGTTCGCCAAATTTACTTACTTTCTTTTTTTGCCAGCCGCAGGACCCGGCAGTCCGACGGCGCGGCTGTCCGAACATCAGACTTTTGGTATCTGCCAGAGCAACGTCTCGACCGCTGCAGCGTGCTCGGGGCAAAGAAAGCCATCGCGAGTGGCCTTCGATGTGATGGTTTGGAGATCTGAAAGCACACATGGAGCCATCAATATGACACGCCAACCAGATGGAAGAACCTCTTCTTCAATCTTTGCGTTCTTCTGACACATGCCATCCCATGACGCCTCGTCTTTGGCGCAACATTTGACGGTATCGAAACTGTTAATTAGAGGTTTTTCGCTTTGTGCCATAGTTCGCGCTCCTTTAGCCGGTTCCGGCAAGGACAAAGGTCAACGGGATTTTTCCAAACCCCTTGACCGAAATTGTTTTAGCTGCATAGAGTCGTTTTTATGAAGCTACGCAATATTCCTTTGGAACTCGATATTTTTTGTGAAGGCGAAGAGGCTGAACGAGTTCTCAAAATCCATGAGTCCACCGAAAGAACAAGCGACGCCTCCACCTCAGGCGATAAACCGTCTTCATCGAGCGAATCACCTGATAATAAATCCCCCTAGTTCGAACCTGGCATTCTTCGCGTAATGGACAATATCGCGGAAGAAATGAGTGAAGCCAGCGGTTGTCATGGGTCACCATTTTACTTCTGGGAAATAAGATAATTCGTCACGTTATCGTTCGGAAGTATGAATGAGCTTGTTCGAGAAATGGCTTGATCAAGATGGGCGATCCAGGGCGAGCTCAAATCGTGAAGGAAATTACCAGGCTGAGCGAATTGCTCAACAAAGCTGAACAAAAAGGCTGGCTTCAGGGAATTAACGGTTTTCCGCTGGCTGCTGCTCGTCGAGGTTCTGATCTAGACAGCCCACCCCCAACGCGAAGTGCCGGGGACATAGAAAAATAAACCGCGACCGCGCTTGTTTAGTATCAACAGATCCTTGACCTTTGGCGTTTAGCAAGACAGCTCGGACGCCATCGAAAACCCCCGCATCGGAGCAGCCAACCCAATCGCATCGGTTCATAAAGATATTATGGGAGATCGGCCCGCTTCCTGCCAATGTTTTTTAGGTCCGCACTACTCGCTGCCCCCCGATCAGGCTAGTGGGCGCTTTGTTGACGGTCCTGTTGGGCCGATAAGTGCCGCTCAAGCACTAGTTTAAGGTATTCAAAAGTGACCGGCTTATGAACTACTTCGGCGGCCCCGGCAGCTATAGCACGATCGACAAGAACTCCGCGGAGAAAAGCTGTGAGCACGATGATAGGTATGTCTCGCGTTAATGTATCGGCTTTAAGCGATGCGATCGCTTCATCTCCAGTACCGTCGGGCATGGCTAGGTCCATAATTATCAGATCTGGAAGGGTCGCACGTGCTTCGTCTACGGCTCGGTGACCTGTAGCCGCTTCAACAGTGTCATAGCCAGACTGTCCAAGGTGGAACACAAGCAATCGTCGAATTTCAGAATTGTCATCGGCGACTAAGATCTTCTTCTTGCCAGCGGTGGAGGGCGGAACCACAAAGCGACACTATAAAACTTGTCCAAGTTTATCAACTAGTTTTTTTCGCGTGCTTTTTCGGTCGCCCACCAACGGACTTGTTCTTTCGGTACAATTTTAGATGAGCCCGCTCGATTACAACGATGGGGCCTATTTTCAGGCTCGGCAATCGGCCACGTTTTATTGCTTTGTGGATAGCCGCCGGAGTGATTTTTAAAAGCCTAGCAGCTTGCGAAACCGTGACTAACTTATCGGTGTCAATCTTGGGTGTCATCTTCTCGGAGACCGAATTTTTTACGCGAAGATGTGGCCTCCAACAGTTGTTGCTGCAGAGGGTCTATATCAACCTAGAAAACTTCGCGAGACGAGGCTTGGCCTGATCAGAGCCAACCCGGAAACTAGCCATTACGGCCGGCGGTGGAGCTGTCGGCGTGAGATTTTGTTGTGTATTTCAATGGACATCCGATGTCAAGTGTGTACAAAAATCGCCAGATTCAGCCGCGCGGTGGGAGGACGGGCGAGTGGCAAAGTTATATTGATGACCCTAGTATTTTTGGTGCGATCTTCTTGAGCCCGACCAGTGTGAGTCCGATTTGCTACCAAAAACCAGCCAAATCCGTAGGACAAAAAAGTGATCCTTCCGTCAGCGCAACCAAGAACAGCACACTGAAACGATCCATTCTGATTTACCGTTAGGTCTATAACCCCAGCGCGAACCTTGAGTCACCCGAAACGCGTTCGCGATTAGTTCGTTGCGGCTGAGTTCGTACTGTACGTTACCCGGTTGT
>DATBEY010000263.1:0-4464 GCA_036558765.1 Binatia bacterium
CTCGCACGAGATTATCTCGCCGCCGAATTTGCCCGCGCTGGATTACGGCCGGGTGGCGATGATGGCGGCTTTTTCCAGCCATTCGAGGTCGTGGTCGGTGTCACGGTGAGCGCACCGAGCAGCCTTACGCTCGACCAGAACGCGGCGCTGGAACTCAACAAGGACTGGATCCCGCTCGGGCTCTCAAAGTCCGACAATGTCGGGGGCGAACTGGTCTTTGCCGGCTATGGCATTACCGCCAAAGAGAATGGTTACGATGACTACGCCGACGTGAACGTCAAAGGCAAAATCGTTTTGATCCTTCGTTACGAGCCAGCGCCAAACGACGACAAGAGTCCTTTTAAAACACCGCCCGAGTACTCGGTGCACGCGGCGCTTCGCACCAAGGCCAACAATGCGCGGGATCACGGCGCCCTGGGTATGATTCTGGTCGACTTGAATCATGACAAAGAGGAGCAGCCGGAGTTGCTGTCGACCAGAAACAGCTTGTGGCGCGGCGGCAACACTGTTGTGGCGGCACAGGTGAGGCGGCAAGTTGTGCAAAAATGGCTCGATGCACACGGCGTTTCGCTTAGAGACCTCAAGGAGAAAATCGATCGCACCGGCAAACCCGCTTCTATGGCGATTCCCGGCGCGATGGCCAGATTGCAAATCACTCTCAAGGAGAATCATGAACGCGCCGAAAATGTGGTCGGCATCCTCCCCGGCGCAGATCCCCATCTCCGAGATCAGCGGGTGGTCATCGGCGCTCATTATGATCATCTTGGGTTCGGGCACTTCGGAGCGCTCGACCCCCAAGCGGAGGGCAAAGTTCATCCTGGCGCCGACGACAATGCCTCAGGCACAGCTGTGCTCCTGGAGCTCGCTCGCCGGATGGCGAAACTGCCGGTGAAACCTGATCGCACGATCGTTTTCGCCGCGTTTTCCGGGGAAGAGCTCGGACTCTACGGCTCTCGTCACTACATCGAGTCCAGCACGACTTCTGCGATCAAGGCTATGATCAATTTGGATATGGTCGGGCGTTTACGGGAGAACCGAGTCACCGTGTTTGGCGCGCGGTCGGGGGAAAACTTGAGTGATCTGGTAAGCCGAAACGCGCGCCGACTCGGTCTCGATATCACCGAGTCCAACGACGTGGGTCGAAGCGATCACATGTCATTTTATAGTAAGAAAATTCCCGTGCTTCATTTCTTCACTGGGACCCATGGAGACTATCATCGCGCCACGGATACGTGGGACAAGTTGAATTTCGAAGGGATGGCCAAGATCACCGATCTCGTTCTCGTCACCGCCCTCGAGATTGCCAATCGAAAAGAACCCATCCGTTTTGTGAGCTTGCCTTCGCGACCTCGTGAAAGCGCTGGCAGTGCGCGCGGACTGCGCGTCTACCTCGGCACCATTCCGGATTACGGCGCGGTCGCGACCGGAGTTCGACTGGCAGGCGTTTCCAGCGGCAGTCCAGCGGCCCAAGCCGGGCTCCGCGAAGGCGACGTCATTGTCCGCCTGGGCGAGAAGGAGATTCAAAATATCGAAGATCTTACCGATGCTCTCCAGGCGCATCAGTCGGGCGACCAAGTGAACGTAGTGGTTCTACGCGCCGGTGCGCCGATCACGTTACGAGCGACGTTGAGCAGCCGCGGCTAAGCTACGTGTTCAGCTATGCAACGCGGGTACTTAACTGCGCGAAATTTCAAAAATTGCTCGCAGGCGGCGGTAATTTTATGCTAGTATGCGCTCAAGTGGTGCCGGGCAAGGAGGTCAGCTGTCGATGATCAAGTTGTATACGTTTCCGCCCTCGACAAACTCCCGCAAGGTGCGCATTGCGCTCCTCGAGAAGGGACTGGAGTTCGAGCGCATCAATATCGATCTTACTAAGCGGGAACAGAAGAATCCTGAGTACTTGAAGATCCATCCGTTTGGCCAAGTGCCTGCACTGGACGATGAGGGTTTCATCATTTACGACTCCACGGTTATCAACGAATACCTGGAGGACGAGTATCCCTATCCGGCGCTGATGCCCAAAGATTCGGAAGGTCGCGCGCGAGCGCGCCTGTTGGAGGATTTTCGGGATGCTCGTTTCAATCCCTATTTTGTTCATTTGATTCAGGAAATGCGCAAGCCGGACGGCGAGCGCGACAGCCAGCGGATCGATAGCGCGAGAGGCGAGATCATCAAGGCGTTTGACCGGATCGAAAGAGAGCTAAACGGCAACGAGTACCTGGTGGGTTCCTTCAGTCTCGCCGATATCGCCTTTATGTCGAATATCGAACTGCTGGACCGGTTTGTGATTCCCGTCGATCCCGGCACGTACAAGCGTTCGGTCGAGTGGATCGCTCGCTTGAAAGCCAGACCGAGCTTCGCTGCTTCGGCCACCTAGATCCGCGTGAATGACCAGGAGTCTTCTATTCGCCTGGCTCGTTCACCTCTATACCGCACTCGGCGCCTTCGTAGGTTTCATTAGTTTTCTTGCCATTGATCAAGGGTCTTTCCGAGAGACCTTTGTCCTGATGGCCATCGCGGTCATTCTCGATGCCACCGACGGCACACTCGCCCGCCTGGCGCGCGTAAAAGAAGTTCTTCCCTGGTTCGACGGCACTCTATTGGATGAGATCGTCGACTATTTCAATTACGTTATCGTGCCTTGTTTCTTTCTTGTGCGTGCAAACCTTCTGCCGCCCGCGGACGCATTATGGCTCGCCATGCTGCCATTGCTGGCGAGCGCCTACGGTTTCTGCCAGATCAACGCGAAAACCGCAGATAATTTTTTTCTCGGCTTTCCTTCCTACTGGAACATCGTGGTTTTTTATCTTTATGTGCTCCAGACACCGAAATGGATCAATGCTTTTGTAATTCTAGGCTTATGCGTTTTAGTTTTCGTTCCGATCAAATATATCTATCCGAGTCGCAGCCCCCGATTCCGTTTCCAGACCAATTTCTTGGGATCGCTCTGGGGTGCGGCGATTATTTATATTGTTTATCGCTTACCCGAGCCGTCTACGAGACTCGCAGTGACGTCATTGCTTTTCCCGGCTTATTATATCGCGCTATCACTGTGGCTTGAGTTTCGTCGTTTGACGACAGACGCACCCAGGGATTCACATGTTTGAATTTCTACGAAGGCCTACGTTGGTTTTGCGCGTGGGATTACTGCTGATTTTCGGCGCGTTTTTCTCGCCATCGGACCTAACGATAGCTCAACCCCGTCCGCCGGCAACATCTCCAAAGTACGTTTTTCTCTTTCTCTCGGACGGCGGCGGTATGGCACATCTGGAAATCGCCCGACAATACCGCCGACAGATTCTCAATGAAGACTTTGTCATCGTCGATAAAATTATGAAGGAAGGCAGCGTTGGTGTAATGACGACCCATGCTGCCGATTCGTTATCCACGGATTCGGCCGCAGCCGCAACGGCTCTTGCGGGTGGTTGCAAGGCCAATATCGGCGCTCTCGGCGTTTGTGCCGACGGCACAATCCCCGTGAGCGCGATGGAATTGGCGCGTCGGCGCGGCATGCGCCTCGCTCTCATTACCAATGCCACAGTCTATGATGCCAGCCCCGCCGCTTTTGTCTGTCATGTGCCCAACCGCCGCGATTTTTCGGCGATCATCAGTCGTTATTTGGATCTCGCGCCGGATGTTTTAATGGGCGGCGGCAAAGAACAATTCTTACTCAAGGGGCAAAATGGCGCCTTTCCGGCTGCTGAAACCGATGCGCTCGGCGCCTTTCTGAAAAAAAATTACCACCTGGTCGAAAACAAGACGGACCTTGAGCGAGCGGGTTCCGGAAAGCTCCTCGGACTTTTTGCGGCCAAAGACATGAGCTTTGAAATCGACCGCGACAAAGCCCGCGAACCTTCTATTTACGATATGACTCGCGCCGGAATCAAAGCGCTGCAGAATAATAACCAAGGTGGCTTTTTTGCCTTTATCGAGTCCGAAAACATCGATACGGCGGCGCATCTGTCCGATATCAGCTCTGTGATCCATGATTACCGAGAGTTTGATCGCGCGGTGGGATTAGCGTACGAGTTTTATCGCAAGTATCCGCGCGAGACTTTGATTCTTGTCACTTCGGACCATGAGACCGGCGGTCTGGGATTCACCTTGGCGCTCAAAGATCTGAGCAGTACCACGGCTAGCAATCAGGTCGCGGGAACGATTGAAGATTTCAAAAAATTGCAATCCATCGATATTTCGCTGCAAAAGGCGGCGCAGATTCTCGGCCCTCGGCCGAATGCGGAGGCGATTGAAAAGATGATGCGCGAGCATTTCCCCGGTTTCACGCTGGCGCCCGAATTCAAGGAAGCTATTATTCGACGCCAACCGTTCTCGCGAACGCTTTTCGGAAATATCACAGCGAATACGCTCGGCCTGATGATTGCCAACAATACGCAGATCTACTGGCAGAATTCCGCGCATACCAACCAGCCCGTCTTGGTCGCTGCCTTGGGCGCGAGCGCCGAA
>DATBEY010000264.1:0-8592 GCA_036558765.1 Binatia bacterium
GATCGACTGCGCGGCCGTGTCATGAGCATTTTTCAACTCAGCAATCAGGGATTGAACCCGCTGGGCCAAGTTGAAACCGGGCTGCTGGTTCCGGTGGTGGGCGCGCGCGCGGCAACCGTGATCGGGGGGCTGATCGTATCCGCGATGACCATCGCCACAACTCTTAGGATTAGCGAATTGCCACGCTTTACCCTCGATGCGCCGCGTCCCGAGCCGAGCCGCGGGAAAGCGCTCCCAAGCGTCCACTAAATCGATCTACCTGCATTCCTGATTTCTTGCCTGCTTGAAGCGGCACTCTTTCGTCCTTTTTCCGGTTCGTATACAACTTTGCTTCGATGAGCGGCACACCGAATTCTGCAGCGACGCACCAGGGGCGTCTTGCTGCGTTGCGCTACCGCGACTTTCGGCTGTTTTGGCTGAGCCTGTTGATTTCAAACATCGGCACTTGGATGCAGATGACCGCCACCAACTGGTTGCTCTACCAGCTCACCAATTCGCCGGTGCAACTCGGGCTGAACGGCATCTTTCGCGCGATCCCGGCAATTACACTCGGCTTGATCAGCGGAACCTTCGCGGATCGTTACGATCGTCGGTGGCTGATGCTCGGGACGCAGTTGATTCTCGGCGCGCTGAGTTTGGGCCTCGGTATTCTCGATCATGTCGGCCATATTCAGGCCTGGCATATCTATCTCTTCACTTTTATCAGCTCGTCGGTGGGGTCGTTTGACGGGCCGGCGCGCCAAGCGCTCTTTCCCTCGCTGGTGCCGCGCGCGGTGCTGCCCAATGCGGTTGCTCTCAATTCCCTGCTCTGGAAGGGGGCAGCCCTCATTGGCCCGACCCTCGGAGGTATTGCCATTGCTGCCATGGGCACTGCCGGCGCGTTCTACGCCAACGCCGCGAGTTTCCTCGCGGTGGTCATCGCTTTACTGCTCATGCGCGCTGCATCGCCGCCCGTTAAAAAACGCCGCCATTTTTTTACCGAAACTCAGGAAGGATTTTCTTACATTGTCCGCCGGCCGGTGATTCTGGGATTGACCGTGATGGAAGCTTTCGGTTCGGTATTTGGCTTGGATCACGCGATGCTCACGATCCTCGCGAGCGATGTCTTTCGTGTCGGCGCCGAAGGCTTCGGGTTTTTGCAATCGGCGCGCGGACTCGGCGCCGTGATCGGCTCGGCGATCTTTATCGGTATGGGGCAACGTCCCAAGCAAGGCAAAATTCTTTTTGCTTCGGCGCTGCTCTACGGCGCCGGCTTCGCGCTCTTTGGTCTGGCGCCGACATTTCCGATTGCGCTAACGCTGCTGACGTTTGTCGGCGCCATGGACACCGTCTGGGGTGCCGCGCGTGGCACGATTCTCCAGATGCTCGCGCCGGAGAAATTTCGCGGCCGGGTGATGGGTGTTTTTCAACTCAGCAATCGCGGCCTCCATCCGTTGGGACAGACCGAGACGGGATTGATCGTACCGCTCATCGGCGCGCGCGAAGCGACCTTTGCCGGCGGCATGATCATCTCGATCATGACATTGCTTACCCTCTGGCGCGTACCGGAGATTGCCAAATTCCGCTGGGCAACCACCAATGAACACGACCGCAGCGAAGCAGCGCTACCGGCAAAACCTCCCGTCAGCTCAAAACTGGCGGGTGTGGATTCTTAACTGCAGCCGTTTTGGCTGGGTCTATTCATCTCAGCACGTCAGGTAAGACGAGCGTTAGTTCTCCTGCGGCCAGAGTGTCATGCCTTCTGCTTTGAGCTGGAGAAAAACTTTGCCGCCGCGGGTCAGTTGCTGAGCCTCCGGTGAGACGATGACGCGGGTTTCTGCGCCTAGGGTCACGGTGTATTCGTAACGATCACCGAGAAATAGGATCGACTGCAGAGTTCCCTCGACGATATTTCCATGGCCGTTGTTGACGCGATCCGTCAGAGCGATTTTCTCCGGCCGTATCGCGACGGTTGCCGATTGCCCCACGCTGGGGAATCCGTTCGATGGCGAAATGACGTTGCTGCGGCGCAGGATCAGGGCGGAAGCCCCGACGCCACGGACTTCGACTTCAACCTGCTGCTCGGAAACCGCCGCAATCTTTCCCGGCAAAAGAAAAGTTTTCCCAAGAAAATCCCGCACGAAAGGTGTGGCGGGATGATAATACACCTCCTCCGAGGTTCCAACTTGCTCGAGCCGGCCAAATTTCATAATCGCGATGCGATCGGACAGACTGAGTGCTTCAACCTGATCATGGGTGACGAAGATCACGGTCACGTTCACGCGGCCCTGGAGCGCTTTCAACTCGCGGCGCATCTCTTCGCGCAATTGTGCGTCTAAGTTGCTCAAAGGTTCGTCGAGCAACAAAACCTTGGGTGAAAATACTAGGGCGCGTGCCAGCGCGACCCGTTGCTGTTGTCCGCCGCTCAACGCCGGCGCCGGCCGGTCTTCCAATCCGGACAACCCCACCAATCCGAGGACTTCTTCGACCTTGGCGCGGATCTCAGAACGGCCGGCACTACGGAGTTTCAGCGGATAGGCGACATTCTCGAAGACCGTCATGTGCGGCCACAAGGCGTAGGATTGAAACACCATGCCCATATCGCGTTTTTCCGGTTTGACGAAAAGTTTTTGCTCCGTGGAAACCAGGCAGTGATCGCCGAGATGGATTTCGCCACCTTCCGGTTTTTCGAGACCGCCGATCATCCGCAGGGTCGTCGTCTTGCCGCACCCGCTCGAGCCGAGCAATGTGAAAAACTCGCCTTGCTTGATTTCGAGATTGATTCGGTCAACCGCTACGAGTCGGTCGAAAGCTTTATAAAGATTCTGGATGCGTAAGAAGCTCACGCAACGGCCTATCGTTTAGAAACGAAAATCGAAAATTGGATGATACAGAATCGCGAAATATAAACTTCTATCTTCAATCCTCGACGGCACACCGAATATGATCAATCTGCCCGGATACCGACCTTGAGACCCAAGGAACGCGCGATAATCGCGACGCCGAGCGTCAGAGCCATAATCAAGATGACCGTGATGCTCGCTACTTCCCGATAACCCGCTGCCACCTGGTCGAGGGCGAGCAAGGACAATGTGCGAGTCTCCGACGTGGCGAGCAAAATGATGCTCGAGGTATGATGCGATGCGAACATGAATTTCAGCACGCCGACCATGACCATGGTTTGCGCCATCAGCGGCAAGACCACTTTGAAATAGGTTTTCCAAAAACCCGCTCCGGACATGCGCGATGCCTCTTCGAGCTCTTTGCCGAGCTGTACGAAATTCGCCTTGAGGATTTGCGTCGCCAGTGTGACTCCCCCCAACACCGAAGCGATCACCAGGAGGACAATGGTGCCATAAAAGGGCCGAAAGAACGGCGTGCCCAAAAACATCCACAGCAGTCCCAGACCCGCAAGCACGCCCGGAATCGCCGAAGGCAGCCAGCAAATCGAATCGAGAATGCCGCGGCCGGGCAACTTCGTGCGCACCAGCACGTAGCCGATCAAAGAAAAAAACAATACTCCGACGAGAGCCGCGCTGACCGCGACAATCAACGTGTTTTGCAGCCCTTGAAGAATTCGCGGATCACTGAGCGCCATCTTCCAATACTCAAGCGTCCAGGTTTTGGGCAGGTTGAAAAACCCGAAGCGAGTCATAAAGCTTCCGCCAAGAACGCTCAATACCGGCACCACGTCGAGCAGGAAAATCACCAATCCGACCAGCGCCGTCGCCGGATACCGCCACGGGCCGAGGTCGATGATCTTCGGCTTGAATTGACCGGTAACGGTCGTGAATTGGCGGCGGGAGATGAGCCGGCGCTGCAGCGGAATGAACGCCGCGAGAAATAGCAAGATGACGCTGCCCAGCGCCGCGGCCTGATTCACCAAGGGAGGCTCCTGACGCGCGAGATCGACGATTTTGGTGGAGTATACGTAGAAGCTCCACGGCACGCCGAGCAAAAGCTCGATCTCAAAGCTGCTGAAGATCCGAATCACGCTCAGCAAAAAAACCACGATGATGACCGGAGTCATCGCCGGTACGGTGATTCGCACCAGCGTGGTCAGCGGCCCCGCGCCGGACATCCGGCTGGCTTCTTCCATCGATGCATCCATCCGGCGAAACGCCGGCGTAAGCAGCATCACCTTAGTGGAAATGCCGTGGCTCACGAGATGCACCCAGATGATCCCCGAAAAAGAATAGATGTCGAAATTGAGCACGCTCAAACCGGTGAGCTGGCGCAGCCACGAATTGATCAATCCGGTGCTCGGATCGAGCAATAACATCCAGCCGAAGGTTGTGGCGAGCGGCGGCAGAAAAAAAGAAATCCAGAAGCCGAACTCAAACGCGTTGGCAAAAAGAATATTCGTGCGGGAAATGAGCCAGGACAGAAAAATGCCCAAAGGAAGCGCAACGATCTGAAGAACGATGCCGATCTTGACGCTATTCCATAGAGAACGCCAGATACCGGGCTCGCTGAAGGCATCGCGCCATGCCTTGAGTCCGTAAACCGGCGGTTCTGCGATTGTTGCTGTATTGAAGCTGTTGATCAGGATCAGCACCAAAGGATAGAGAACGTAAAAACCCATCAAGCCGATCAGCACGGCCATGACTAGCGTTCCACCATCCAAACGCGGCAACCAGGCGCGTGCAGGAAGTGCAGCCTTTATCGTCTCGGTTTTCGCCATCGACGGCTCCCCGCCATAGGTCAGGGAGTGTGTGTAGCGCGTTGGGCTTGCGAGGTCAAGATTGAAGAATCTGTTGAAAAACTCACTTGGACTTCTTTGCGGCGCAGGACGAGCCGATACCCCTTCGAATATTCATTACCGGGCCTGAGACTATCGGACCATGCGAGTCTCTTTTAGCATGTTCGAGAACCGCCAGCCGGCACCGGCTTACTTGTATGTGCAGCGAGGATGATAGCTACCCATATTGCAGCGCGCGCCGGCGAGTTTCATCGCCAATTCAAAATCGCGGTGGATTTGTGAATCCTCGTCTTCGAACTCGATCTGGCCGCCACCGAGTTTAACGCTTGTGAAAGTTCCGCCCTCACCATCTTGTGAGCGCATGAAACGATAGCGCCAGTTGTTCCAGCGCAAAGCCAGATAGCGCGCCGGTTTGGCGCCTGAATTGAAATGCTGGTGAAACCACTGATCCGGCGGTACCACGACGCTGCCCGGTTTCCAATCGACGCGCTGCATGGCTTCGCCTTGCGGCCATAGAATTGAATAACCCTGCCCGGAAAGGATGATCACATGCGCGCCGGGTCCATGACGGTGGCCCTTTTTGTAAGTGCCAACGGGAAACTCGGAGATGTGCGCCCCCATAGTGTTTTTAGCCAGATTGAATTTCATGTTGGTGCTGCCCTTGCCGCGCTCGCTGTAATCGGTGAGCTTGAGCGTGTGGGTATCCGGCACAAAATTGGTCGTCAAGAAAAATCGTCCGGTGAGTTCGCCCTGACCGCTGAAGTAACCCTCGGTGCGCGGATCGAAACGGTCGAGGAAGCTATAGTCGCTGTTGAATATATAATCGCTGTTGTGAAAGAGATTCATCATGAAACAGCAATTCGTCACGGCAAAGTAACGCGCCGGTTCGCTGCCGCTGGCGTTGAAATGCTGATAATCGGCATTGAGCGGCATCGCGAACATGCTGCCCGGACCCCATTCGAAGGTGTGTTTTTTGCCGTCGCGCTGCCAGACGCTCGTGGCGCCGTACCCTTTGGTGACATACACCATTTCCTCGTACATGTGCTTTTGCGGCTTGGTCTTGCCGCCGGCGGGAATCTCGCAGACATACGCGTCATTAGTGCCGCCCGTACCGTCGAGCACCACCATCGAACAGGGGACGCCCTTCAGGTCCCAATGTTCCACAGGCAGCGTGTTCACATCTTCGACAAAGAATCCCCGAACCACCGGTATGTTTTGCTCCGCCTGCCAGTTTTTGTAGGTGTCGATGCGCTCCGGCTTTAAATCACTGGGCGCTGCCGTTGTTGCCATTGAGTGTTCCTCCTGACGAAGTAATGCCGACGACCACGATCGCATATTTTACAATCTGCTGATTAGCAGCCTTAGATTTCTCCTCCCTCGCTTGAGACCGTGTCGGACTCGTCATTTCGAGGCAAAGCCGAGAAATCTTTTCTTCGTATGTGGCAAAAAATGCCAGATCTCTCGCGGGCGCTCGAGATGACATATGCACGATTGATGAGTGCGACAGTCTCAAGTGGAGAACGACAGATCCCTCATGCCACCTTCTGCTGCTTTCCGAACAACCCCACTCGCTCGTTGATGACATCGAATTCAATCAACCGGTTTTTGCTCGGATCACGGATGACGCCGAGGGGTTCTTCGCCTCTGCGCACGATGTCGATCTGCTCGCGGAGGATTTTTCTGAGGAGAATAATCCCCTCATCGCCGGCGCCGAGATGTTCCAAGCTGCGGTCCGTCGGAGCGCCCTGCGTCTCCCAAGCCATCGCGTCTTGCACCAGCACGTGATCCAGCCGGTACTCCCCGTTCTCGTCACGAATCGGAAAGTATTCCCACGGCGTATCGCCGTCCGCTGGCGCGTGGTCTGTCTCGTTGGGTGTAAAGTAAACGACGTAAACTTGCGTGTGAGCGTCATCGACGGGCACACGGATTTGCACATTGTGCCGCAACAGACCGTCGGTCTTGATCGTTCGAAATACATGCCTCAACGTAATCGGAAACACCAAGGGATGCTGATCGAGCTGCATGCCGTCGCCAGGTTTTCTTCCGGGCGTGCGGCGCTGTTTGATAATGCCGAATTCGAAAGGAATAAAATTATGTTCCTCGTCGTATTTCTCCACGGTGCTACCCAAATGAGCGGTCTCGCCGTGGAGCCAATAGAGGTGCGACGGATCGACGGAGTTCTCCATTGGTTGCAGCCAATTGCAGTTATAAATCTCGTGCTTTTCGATCCAGCGCTTGCCGGTTTCCCAACACAACACGTCCCAACGCGGCAGCAGCGGTCGGGGTTCGGGTCCTAAATACGCCCATAACAAGCCGCCTAACTTTTCAACAGGATACGCCGTGTGCTTAACCTTGGCTTTAAATCCGGCGCTCTCGGGTTCAGCCGGCTGCTCAATACATTTCCCGGAGCAATCGAACTTCCAGCCATGATATGGACAACGAATCCCTTCTTCATCGACGCGGCCGAAGGCCAGTGAGGCGCTGCGATGCGGGCATTGCTCGCCGACGACACCGTAGCGTCCCCGGCGATCGCGAAACACTACGAGATCTTCGCCCAACAAGCGAAATGGTTTAATCGGCTTCGCATCGGTCAGTTCACCGGCACATGCAACGGGCATCCAGTAACGCCGCAGCAGTTCGCCCCCCGGCGTTCCGCGTCCGACTCGGGTAAGCGTTTCGTTTTCTTCGCGTGTGAGCATAATAGTCTCGCGGTTGCAGTTTCAAAAGCTTGTGCTACTTACCTTTCTCTCGCCGCCATGATCTCTTTTGCTAAATCGAAAATTGGCTTCATGTCGCCATACTCCGGTTTGACGACATCAAAATACTTGACCCCAGGCTGCATTCTATTGTCCGGCGGAATGTCATCTTTCGGAATATCGATGCGCCGCGAGTTCGCCGGATCATCGACGTCGCCGAGCTTCTGCAGAGCGATTTGCCCCTTGCGCGACAGAAACCAGTTAATGAAAACCTTTGCCGCGCTCGGGTGCGGCGCTTGATTCAAGTAGGCCATCGAACCGCCGCCCGCCGAAAAGCTCGAACCTTCTTTCCAATTGTTAGTATCGAAATCGTCCACCGGCAGCCCTTGATTTTTGGCGCGCATGGAATCCTTACAACCCATGCAGATGGCGAATTTTCCTTGTGCCAACCAGTCGGTCATCTGGCGAAAATTTTTCGCGTAGGTGATATCCATGGCGCCGAAAAATTTCTTCATGAACGCCGGCCCGATTTCCGGACTGTAATAAAAGAACTGCATGGTCGCGCCGAGTCCGGTATCGCGGGGATCGAGAGAGACGATCTTGCCCTTCCACTTCGGGTCGGTGACGTCCCAGTAAGAGTTGAATTCCTCGGGATTGACGAGTTTAGTGTTGTATGCCAATTGGGAATTGCTGGGGCTGCCTATATACGAAAAAATATATTTCCCTTCGGGATCCGCGTAGCGATGCTCATTGCCCCACCATTTGGATACGTCCGTAACTTCGGGCAATACCAGCAATGACTTGAACGGATCGAGCGCTTTTCCCTTGTAGAGCGTGTTGTACAAACTGTTCGTGCCGCCGCTGTAAACGTCTACGAGGTATTTTCCGGCGCGCCGCTCAGCCATAATTCGGTTGGTGAGCTCGTTGCCGCGCCCGGCGACCGACACGACGTTGATCGCCGGAAAGTCCCGTTTGAAATCCTGCAGCAAGCCTTCATATCGGTAAATGTAGATATTGACCTGACCTTCTTTCTTTGCGGCGGTCAACGTCTGCTCCCAATCCTTTCGCCAATCGGCTTGGCCGGCTTGACTATTAGAAACGCAGGAAAGAAGACAAATCGCCGTGGCAATAAGTTTCAGAATATTCATGCTCACATTATATCGTCGCCGGCACAGCCCGCGACCGTCGAGACACTTAATAGCAATCGCTGAGTTC
>DATBEY010000265.1:0-10187 GCA_036558765.1 Binatia bacterium
ATCGTCGATTTCTACGGGGCGTGCGATGAAACGCCGAAAGCACAGACCAGATCCTCGCGCTCAGGCGGTTTCGACAGTTCCGGTTCGGCAGAGATTACATGGACAAGTAGCGGCATATTTCGCTCCCGTGATTTACCCCGCCGACTTATCGGCATCTAGCCTTTAAGGCAGCAACTACAAGGCCGCTTCGAGCACCGCGGTTCAGCACGTGCCGCTGCTGCCTGATGTGTGGGCCTTCAGAGTGAATCCACCGCAAGGCTGCTCTATGCGATCGCAACATCGCATAGTGGCGCACTCCAGCACAGGGCGGTCTGGTATAGTTGTTGCTCACGATCAAAGGAAGCGAGGCTTGTATTGCGAAAATTAAATCGCGTTGGAGTTATTGTGACCGAGGCAGTAATTTTCGATATTGACGGAACCCTGGTCGATTCGGTCGACCTCCACGCCGAAGCCTGGCGCGTCGCCTTCAAGAAGTTCGGCAAGGATGTCGATTTCCATGCCGTGCGCTCGCAAATCGGCAAAGGGGCGGACCAGTTGCTGCCGGTCTTTCTCTCTTCGGCCGAATTGGCGCAGTTCGGCAAGGCGCTGGAGGATTATCGAGGGGATCTTTATAAAAGAGATTATCTACCGAGGGTAAAAGCCTTTCCGAAGGTGCGGGAATTGTTTCAGCGCATCCAGCAGGACGGAAAACGCATCGCTCTGGCGTCTTCGGCAAAAGGTGACGAACTCAAGATTTATAAAGCAATCGCGCAGATCGAAGATCTGATCCATGCTGAAACCTCCAGCGACAGCGCCGAAAAATCTAAACCCCATCCTGACATTTTCGACGCCGCCCTCGGGGAACTCGGCGAGGTGCTTCGTAGCGATGTCGTGGTGGTCGGCGACACGCCCTATGACGCTCAGGCGGCGTCCAAGGCGCAGTTACAAACCATCGGCATGTTATCCGGCGGCTGGCAGGAAAAGAACCTGCGCGAAGCCGGCTGCATCGCAATTTATCGGGATCCCGCCGACCTGCTCGCGAGTTATGAAAAGTCGCCAGTCGCGGATCCCAAATAGTCCGCGCCACAAACGAAACCCTCGGCAACGCGAGTTCGGGTGGTAGATCTATCCTACCGAAGAACGACCGATGCCGTAGGCGTTTTTCCGACGTAGATTTGTCCCGCTGATCGTTTTCCTCAGAGCTTATCAGCGCACCAATATTTTCTTCACCTGGCATTGGCTTTGCTGGATTAGCGAAGCCGGAGGAGGCTGACATGAAAAAACAAGTTTTCGCGTTCGTTCTTATCATTCTTATCAGCGGCGTGTTCGCGCTACCCAAAAACGCATTCACAAGGGACGACGGAAGATATGATCGCAGTCGCTTGCAGGGACGGTGGTATTTGGATGGCGATCCCAATAAGGTCGCTGAGATAAATGCGGATAGGCGCGGGCTGGAAGCGAGAAACGAAAACGGCGATACGACCACATTGGAAGTGGATCGTAACGGCGATGTTCGCGCTCGCAATTGGCACGACCTCCGCGGCCGAGTCCGTGGGAACCGGATCGAATGGGACAACGGAACCACGTGGACACGGCGGCCGTCTGATCGATACGGCAGGCGCTAAGTTTAGTGTCGTTAAGGTTAGTGTTTGGTATAGGCGAGTGTCGAGAAAAAAACACCCGACCGCGCATGGAATCGGCACTCGCCTCGCGCTCCATCTCACGAGCGCAAAGTTCGCATCACTATTGAATACCGAAGCTCTTTGACTGGCGGTATCGAATGCTGCCAGAGTTGCCGGGAAAACCCGCTCATCAAGTAAATTGAGCGCGCTTGAAGCTCAATCGACACCGCGTCGGCGCGGCGCGATGGCTTGGTCCCGCGGCGGCGGTATTCACGGAGTCTCATCCGGCAAGTGGCACCGAGGGATACACCAATGATCGTCCCAAACTGCGGGATGTCCCGGTGCCAGCCGATCGGCGCTCCGACGGGATACTCGACAATTGAGGCTTGCACCAGGCTATTGGCATCGATCCCAAACAATTTTCCTGCGCGTTCACGCAGTGGCAAAAGGAACTCCGGTATATCAGAGGCTCTGGTGATTTCACCTCTGCCAAACTCGTACTGCCAACCAAAACTGACGGTGCGACGCTTCCCGGTAAACTGGTAATACTTGAACGACACAAGAGACAATTTTTGTATTTCCTTGATCAGCTCCTGTTCTTCGATTGCTGAAACAAAATTTCGCTTGTAGATAAAACCCTCGGGAAGATTCGCCGGCAGCTCGAACAGACTGAGCTCACTTTCCGATCTCGCACGCGCCATAACTAGGATGATGGCAACGGCCGTGATAATTTTAAAGAGTCGCTTTGCGGCTAATGTCAACGATGCGATGGCCCGGCAATGCGGGATGATCCGAGAAGTGCAGAAATCGCGTTAATAGATTGGCGATTATCGGCGTCGGCGCCGGCGCGCCGTGGCGCACGCTCTTTTTGTTCTGCGCTGGCTGCATGATGATTGAGTTGAGCTTTGGGTTTTAACGGGTAGCGGACGAGACGGATTAGCGGAGCCGCATTGAGCCGTCAGTGAAGCAAACTCGTTAAGCGCCCGAACCAAATAGCCAGACCATCCGCGGCTCATTCCTTCTCTCCTCTTTAGTGTTTGTTGTTTACTCTTGCAGATGGCGTGCCACGCAGGTTGCGAAACGCTCGGGAGATAGCGGGCAGAGACTCGGTCAAAACATTAAAGAACTTCGGGACTTTGCTCGCTGCTATATTTTCCCGGAAAACGTATTCCGTCGATCAACGGAAGGTCGAGCACCAACAATTTTACCTGCCATCCGACAAATTTGACATGAGTGACACCTGGTCAGAAAAAACCAGCATGCGAGCGGTCTATCCAGTTATAGCAATCGTGAAAGATTTGTCCGCAGGCTCCCCTTGTTCCGTGACTAGACAGCTCTGAGTGCCTGAACGATGTTCAGGCGCGCGGCACCGATGGCGGGCAGAAAGCCGCCGATCAATCCCATTAACAGCGAAAAACCCAGTGAGGTTGCCACAATTCCAGGAGAAAGCGCGAAGGAAAACGCCAACTCCGAGAAGGATCCGAAATTCAGTGTGGAAATCGTAACAAATTGGAGTAGTGAGGCGATTCCAAGCCCCAACAGACCGCCGCCGAACGAAAGAACCAGCGACTCCATCAAAAATGCCAGAAGAATGCTCCGACGAAAGAACCCGAGCGCTCGCAGAGTACCGATTTCCACCGTCCGATTAGCGACCGCGCCGTACATCGTAATCATCGCGCCGATCGTCGCCCCTGTGCTGAAAATGATTGTGATAAAAATTCCCAGAATCCGAATGAATTTCGCCATCATTTCCGACTGCTCTTCAAAGAATCTTTTCTCGCGCTTGGGCACGAAATACTGCAGTCGGTTATCGCTCTCGAAGGCCGAAGCTACGTCGGAAAAATCATCCGGGTTTTTGAGTCTCAGAGTGACCGTCGATAACGATGAGCGCTTGAAAGCATCGGCAATTTGATCCAGATCACCCCACAATTCGGAATCGAATCCGCTCCCTTCCGAATCGAAAATTCCCACCACCGTCCAAAAATCGCCGCCGAATTTCACCTTTTCGCCGATCTGCGCGCCCGCGAACCGATGAGTAATGCCGGCGCCAGCGATCACTTCGCGGCTGCCCCAGCGAAATGTCCGCCCCTCGACGATGCGCACTTGCGGTCGTAGCTGAAAGGCGGCTTCTTCTACGCCACGAACCGTCACATTGCTGATCCCGGCCGAGCCGAGCTTGTTGAGGTTGATAATCACCACCACTTCTTTGGAGGTCATGGGAGTGCCGTCGGGAAAGCGCATCACCTGCGGCAGATTCACCATAATTCCAGCCGCTTCGCGGTCGATGATACTCATGATCTCGCTCAGCGCCGCTTTCCGGACGACGATCAAATTATCGTCAGAGCCTGTCGAGCGCAGAGTTTTTTGCACCCCATTGGCCATCATCAGCACCGCGGAAAACACGAATACCACCAGGGCCACGCCCAGGATCGTGATCACGGTCGTCAATCGCCGCGAGACCGAACTGCGCAAAATGTATTTGAGCGGAATCTGCATCATCGATCAGATTCGGCCTCGTTACGGCCGTAAATCAGCGCCACAGAGTAATTCATGTCCAATCGGTACAACACCGCGCATGAAAATGAGCCGCAGCGGTCGGGACCAACGCCGAGAAATCCCCCAATAGTCCCCTTTTGCAAAGCGGGCGGGCCGTAGGACCAGGGGATTTTTGCGCTAATCGGAATTGTCATAAGAGGCACCGAAAACCTTTACTCCGCGTCTCAGCGTGAACTATTTTTATCCGACATAGCGCAGTCCCTCGACGATGCGTGTGGTCAACACTCGCCGCAAGGGTATCAATGAAGCCAGCAATCCCACGGCAAACCCCGCGATGCAGCCGATGACAATCGTTTCCGGCTTGATATAAAAAACCGGAAACCAACCCTTCGGCAGTGCGCTCTGGAATCCCACGACCGCCGGCAAGGTCAGCGCCAAACCGAGCGCGCTGCCCGCGATCGACAGAATCATGGATTCTCCGCCCAGCAGCAAAAACAATTGCCCGCCGGAAAATCCCAAGGCTTTTAAGACGGCGAATTCGTGAGTCCGTTCTCGTGCCGACATGACCATCGTATTGCCGAGAACCAGCAGAATGATACCGATAATTACAAAGGACATGATGTTCATCGCCGTAATCACCGCGCTCGCCGCGGACAAAAAGCTTTGCTGGAAAGCGCGCTCCGTCTCGGTCTTGGTCTCTGCTCGCGAGTTCGCGAAGAGATTATCGATGTCCTGGGAGATCTGCGCGGAGTTGGCGGGATCGTCGATCCGAACGATATACCAGCCAACCTGCCCTGCTCTGTCGGGAAACTCCTGTCGCACACGCTCATCGACGTAGCGATAGTGGAACATCATCGATGAAGGATCGGTGGTCTGGTCGCGCGGATAATAGATGCCGCGCACCACGAATTCCCATTGACCTGGATAGACGTCGCCCTCGATGGGCATGATGTCCCCGATCTTCAGGTGGTAACGATTGGCGATATCGACGCCAATAATGCAGGCGTTGCGCTCGCGTTTAAATGCTTCGAACTGCTCCCGGTCGATAACGAATTCCGGATAGACGTCGAAGAAAGTATCCGAATCTACTGCCAATCGGGCGAAGAACTGATTCTTATCGATGTAAACTCCGGAAAACCAGACCGCATAAGTCACTTTGTTCACGCCGGCAATCTGCGCGATACGGTCGCGGTAACTGAGCGGCAATGGGAAGACAAACGACACGGCGTGTCGCGTGATCAATCGATTAGCGGCGGAAGCTTCAACGCCAGCATGCCATGCGGTAACCACAGTTTGCAGCAAAGCAAAAGCCATCACCGCGACACCTACGCCGATAACCGTCAGAACGGTTCTCAGCTTGTGACGCAGCGCATTGCGCAAAAGCAATCGGAATAGTTCCATCGTCGTGAGGCAGCCTGTTCGTGGTTCACACTTCCAACTGGCTCAGGGTGAGCGCGCAACAAACTCGGGCGCACAAGCAGAGTCGAACCATAAACCCAAATCATTCTAGGCAAGTTCCCCTTTTTCCAAATGCCGTACCGAACGCGCTCGCTCAGCCGCGCGTGGATCGTGCGTAACCATCAGGATCGTTTTATTGAGCTCGCGATTGAGCCGATCCATGAGATCGAGAACTTCCTCTGCAGAAGTTTTATCCAGGTCGCCGGTGGGCTCGTCCGCCACTAGGATTGCCGGATCGGTCGCGATCGCTCGTGCAATCGCCACCCTCTGCTCCTGCCCGCCGGAGAGCTGGCGCGGATAGTGATCCATGCGGTCTGCCAAACCCACCACCGTCAGTGCGGTTTCCGCATGGACGCGCCGCTCTTTCTTATCTAGAGGCGTAAGAATCAGCGGTAGCTCGACGTTCTCCAGCGCGGTCAATACCGGAATCAAGTTATAAAACTGGAAGACAAAACCGACGTTTCGCGACCGCCAGACCGCGAGCTCAGTCTCGCTCAATGCGGCGACATCGATGCCGCCGATAATAATTTTTCCGGAAGTCGGTTTGTCGATTCCCGCGATTAAATTGAGCAGCGTGGTCTTGCCCGACCCCGAGGGGCCCATAAACGCCAGGAATTCACCCGCGAAAATTTTTAAATTGATATTCCGTAGCACGGGGATTTCCAGAGTGTCGCGCTGGTAAGACTTGTAGAGTTCCTGGAGCTGTATGAGAGCATCCATCCGGCAAACGTGTTACTTTTGGCTCAAACTGACTTTGGTGCCGTTGTTAATCCGATCGTCGGCCTTGCTGATCACGCGATCGCCTTCCTTAAGCCCACCGGTGATCTCGATCGCGTTTCCTATTCGTCGGCCGGTCGTCACCGGCATCTCGACAGCGCGATTTTCCTTGACTTGAAAAACCACTGCGCGGCCGGATCGCACCGCCACTGCCGCTGCCGGCACCGTCAGCAACGGTTTTACCGTCATTGCGTCGGCGCGAGTTCCCGGCGCGAGAAAAGTAACCTTCGCGCCCATCTCCGGAAGGACCCGCTGGTCGTATTCCTTGAACTTTATTTTAACCATGACCGTGGCTTTCGCACGATCGGCGGTGGGAACGATATTGCTGACGTACCCTGGATAGCGATGTTGCGGATACGCATCCAAAGTAATCTCACAGTTCTGTTCAGCGGCTACCCGCGTGATATTGGCTTCCGAAACGTCGGCATCCACTTCAAGCGAAGACATGTCGGCGATCGTAACGACGGCCGCTTTGGAGCTCGCCGCTCCGGCCAGCGGTGCGACGATCTCGCCCACATCCGCATTTTTCTTCAAAACGGTGCCGTCGAAAGGCGCGATAATCCGCGTATTCGCGACAGCGACTTCGGCTTCTCGGACCGCATACTTGGCCGCCTCGATGGTAGAAACCACGCGCTTGTAGCGCGACTCGGCGGCGTCGTAATCGGCCTGTGAAACTGCCCGTTTCTCGATCACGGCGCGCATACGCTCGTAATTTTTTCTGGCCTCATCGAGATCCGCTTCGGCGACCCGCAAATTCTCTCGCGAGCGCCTCAGTGTGGCCATGACGTCCGAATCATCCAGGCGCGCAATGACTTGCCCCTTCTTGACCCGATCGCCCTCCTCAACGGCGAGATAAACCAGCGTGCCCGTGCCTTTGGAAGCGACTGCGGCCTTGCGCCGCGCGACCACATAACCGCTGGCCGTCAATACGGCATCGGCTTGGGAGGGAGAAGTCAGTGTCGCCGTGGCGAGTTGGACTTGAATTCCGGGATCGAGCCAATGCTTGATCGCCAAGGCAACCGTAACCAGCACAAGAACGGCGATCGTCCAGATCACGATTCGACTGCGTGACCGGCGTTTTTGCGGCAACTGACCCGTTGACCGATCGATCCTCAACGAAGACAAGTCCGAGCCCGGAGTAGCCATAAAATATTCAAGACTACGGGGAATTCCTGGTTTTGCAAGCCAATCTCCGGATGCTACTTTACTGCGATGAGCCAATCGACCACCTGGAATCCGGAGAGCTATGCGCGAGACGCGCGTTTCGTTTCCGATCTCGGCGAGCCGCTATTGCAAATTCTTGATCCTCAACCCGGTGAGCTGATTCTGGATCTCGGCTGCGGCGACGGTAGGCTTAGCGAAAGAATTGCCGCTCGGAGCAACGTCGTGGGTGTTGATTCCAGTATGCCGTTTTTAAAATCCGCGCGCGCTCGTCGCCTGAGCGTTCTACAAATGGACGGTGAGCAACTCGGGTTCAAGCATTGCTTCGATGCGGTGTTTTCAAATGCGGCGCTGCACTGGATGAAGCGGCCAGAAAAGGTGCTTGAAAGTGTCGCCGACTGCCTAAAACGCTACGGACGATTCGTCGGCGAATTCGGCGGCAAAGGCAACGTTGAAACCATACGCGAGGCTCTGCACGCGGGGCTCCGAAAGCGCTCCGTCGATCCGTCGCAAGTCGATCCCTGGTACTATCCCGCACCGGAAGACTATGCCGGATTGCTCGAAATGTTTGGCTTCCACGTGGACTATATAGAACTGATTCCCCGCCCAACAAAGCTTCCCGGTGATATGGTCCAATGGTTGGAATTGTTCGCCCAACCGTTTACGAAATCCTTGACTAACGAGGATAAGCAGGTTTTTGTTCACGAAGTCCGTAACGCACTTCAAAGCCAGCTACGCCAATCAGACGGTACTTGGTACGCGGATTACGTCCGGCTCCGTTTCAAAGCCGAGCTCCGCTCGGCCGATTCAAGCGATACTTGAATAAAACTCATGCGATCCCTCAACTCTATATTCCGCTATCTCCCAAGCCCGCTGGCAACGCCATGCTTGAAACCACGCTGCCATTGCTGCTAAGCGATACAAAACTGCGCCGCGGGAGGCTTGATGCAATTTTGCAGGCTTTATACGGGTGACGACCGTCGATCTCACTTTGAAGATTTGGATCAGACCGAGAGGTCGAAACATTTTTTGGCAACGCTTCCAGCCAAGGCGCTGGTATTCAAGAACGATAGCAATCGGGACGATCTGCACGGCTGGCACACCGCGCCGCGCCGGCAGTGGTGTATTACACTCTCGGGAACGGTCGAAATCGGGATTGGCGACGGCGCCAAGCGCGTGTTCGGACCTGGCGATGTGTTTCTTGCCGAAGACGTCACCGGCGAGGGCCACACGGCCGTGCCTGTGAATTGGGTGCGAGCGTTCGTCCACCTATAAACAGACTTCCGGCCGAGGCAACGCGACAAGAAAACTAGGAACCCCGTCACGCAGCTCGACTCACTCCGACAAAAAATCACGAATGATCCGATGAACCGCCTCCGGAGCGCTGGCGAAGTAGTTGTGCTTCTGGCCCGGCAACACGACGAACTGAGCACCGGGAACGGCTTTGGCCAACATCTCGGATGAGGCGCGATGGCTCGTCGCGATATTCGGGTCTCCTTCTTGCTCTCCCACAATGACTAATGTCGGCACCCGAATGTCTTTCAGTCGATCGCGCGTATCGTGACTTTGTCGAGCAAGAACGTGGCGCAGGTAAAATTCCACTGGACAAAGATTCGCAAGTCTTGTTCGGAAAAATTCCTCGACGCGATCGGGGTGAGTGCCGATAAATTCATCCGTGAACCCTACTTGAACTGTATGCTCTCTCACATATTTGGGATAACCCCATTCGATCATCTCCTTGATCATTGTAAGAGGTAGACCCATGGCGCCCGGAAAAGCCGCGCCGGTGGAGGCGAGAATCAATTGGCCGACTCGTTCGGGATATTCCAAGGCAAGAAGTTGCGCCACCCGTCCACCCATAGAATGGCCGAGTACGACCGCGTCGCGGATCTGCAACTCTTCTAGGACTGCCGCAGCGTCGTCGCAAAACATCCTCGTGGTATAGTCGATCGACGGTTTGCTCGATTTTCCGGTGCCGCGATAATCGTGGGTGATCACCAGATGGTCTTTCGAGAACTCGGGAATTTGATAACGCTTCCAAATCTCCCCGTCGCAGGCGGTCTCGCTAAAAAAGACGAATGGCCGTCCCCCACCGTGCGCTTCATAAAAGATTTCAGCGTCGCTGAGTTGGACAATCGGCATTAGATCTACGCCCTAGTCTCTGATGAACTCACGGATCAGTCGATGAGCTTCGTCCGGATTGGAAAAGAAGTAGCTATGGCGCTCGTTGGGCAGCACCACGAGCTTGGAATTGGGAATGCCTCTGGCCAAAATCTCCGAGGACATCCGATGATTGATTTCACTGGTCATGTTCTGATCGCCTTCACCGACGAGAATCAAGGTCGGTTGTTTGATGTCCTTCAGTCTCTGGCTGGTGTCGTGGCTTTGGCGCGCCAGCAAATGCCGCAGATAGAATTCCACCGGGCAGAGATTCTTCATCCTGACTTTCAAGTAATTCTCGATCTTTTCGGGGTTCTTCTTGACATAGTCTTCGGTCCAACCGACGAGAATCGTATGATCCCGTTCGTATTTCTCATAGCCCCATTCGATCATCTCCTGGCAAATTTTTAACGGCAGTCCTTTGGTTTGCGGATAGTGCGCGCCAGTGGAGGCCAGGACCAGCTTGTGGACCTTCTTCGGATGATCGAGCGCCAACAATTGCGCCACCCTGCCTCCCATGGAGTGCCCGACGAC
>DATBEY010000266.1:0-11093 GCA_036558765.1 Binatia bacterium
GATTTCGTCCCTGCTGGCACCAATGTTAAGCGCTGCTCGAATGTGCACCTTGAGCGTGGGCACCGCTCCCAGTGCGGTGGCTGCGGCAATAGTGACGAGTTCCTTTGACTTCAAATCAAGAGACGCACGCTGATAAATCTCACCGAATGAAAATTCAACCAAGTAACGCCCGAAATCAGGGGTAAGCTCGGCAAGTGATTCGATGAGAGCGTGATCTGGTCCGTTGGGTCCGTCTAGTTCTGCTAGAGTAGCCCAGCCGCGCTCGAATCGTGTCAGGTTACTTGGGTTTTTGGGCTGCTGGTTTAACCTTTCTTTGGACATTCAATCTCCCCTTAAAACTCATTTAGCTTCGACGAGTCTACTTCCACATTTTTTGTCGTGGTCACCGCCTCATGGTGACCAGCGCAAGCTTGATGCCAGCAGATGCATCGAGGTTTCGTTTCCAAATCCAAGAGAGAACTTCTAGATGCCTTCGTCGTAACGCAATTCCGTTGCATCGCAATGTATTTAGGAAAATGCCTCATTTAATCGGCGTGAATTGTTGCGTTCTTAATTCAGGAGTTGATGGAGACAGTTGTTGAAATTGGTTAGCCGCGACCCATAAGCTTAAAGAGATAGCCTTCAAGCCCGAAAGGGCACAACGAAATTTCGTGATTGACGCGTTTTCGTTTCGTGGTACGTTTTTATTGTACCATTGAAAACTACGCTGGGATCTCAATGGAAGCGGAGGCTCTACTCTCCCTAGCGGTCCGTGTTGCCGCCGAGCATAGTGTTCAGGACGTCTTGGACACTATCGTGGAAGGGCTTGCGGCACAGCCTGAAGTCGCTCTAGCGCGGATCTGGCTTTTGTCCCCAGGCGACGTCTGCGATGGCTGCGTTATGCGCGAAAAATGTTCTGACCAGACGCAGTGCCTTCATTTAGTGGCAAGTGCTGGCACTCCCATCAATTCCCCCGGAGAGAATTGGTCCTTTCTACGCGGCTATTTTCGCCGCATGCCCCTCAACAGTTTAAAAGTTGGACAAGTCGGAACCGGAACGCCAATCTTGATTGATGACTTGGCTCCCGAAAGCGAGAAGATTGCTCGACCTGAATGGGCCAAACGCGAGGGTATTCGCAGCTTCGCCGGACACCCTCTCATTTTCCGCGGAAAAATATTAGGGGCCCTTGCCCTATTCAGTCGTGGCCCGTTGGATGATCAAGGATTCAGTTGGCTTCGGATGTTCGCTGATCAAGCCGCCGTGGCGATTACCAATGCTCGTGCTTTTGAGGATCGCGAGCGTGCCGAGAACGCATTACGTGAAAGCGAGAAAAGGATCCAGGCATTTTGGGATAACAGTCCCAACCTGCTTTTTCTCAAGGATCCTGACGGCCACTATTTATCCGTAAACAAAGAATTCGAACGAGCGCTATGTGTCCGCAAAGAACAAATTAAAGGCAAAAGAGATGACGAAATATTTTCACAGGAACAGGCTATCGTTTTTCGAGCCAATGAGGTTCGTGTACTTCAAACTCGTACTCCAATGGAGTTCGAGGAGGTAGTGAAACAGGAAGATGGTGCGCACACGAGTCTCGTGCACAAGTTTCCTCTCTTTAATGCGGAGGGAAAAATATACGCGATTGGCGGCATCGTTAAAGACATCACCGAACGCAAACGGGCAGAGGAGGAAGTCGAGCGTCTGCGTAAACAGTTGGAATTGGAAAACGCGTACCTCCACGAGCAGGTCAAAGAGGGCTTTGCCTTCGGAGATATCGTTGGCCAGAGCCAGGCCCTTCGAAAGGTGCTGCACCTTGTTCAAATGGTGGCGCCCACCGATGCCGCAGTCTTGCTCACCGGTGAATCAGGAACCGGTAAAGAACTCATCGCGCGCGTGATCCATGAAGGCAGTCCAAGACATACTCATCCGATGGTCAAGGTCAATTGTGCCTCTGTGCCTAAAGAACTCTTTGAAAGTGAATTCTTTGGTCACTCAAGGGGAGCCTTCACAGGTGCTTTGCACGACAGGACGGGTCGGTTTGAGTTAGCGAACAGAGGAACTATTTTTCTCGACGAAGTCGGCGAAATCCCCCTAGAACTGCAAAGTAAACTCCTCCGCGTGTTGCAGGAAGGCGAATTTGAACGTGTCGGCGAAGAGCGTACACGCCGTGTGGATTTGCGCGTGATCGCGGCAACGAATCGTAATTTGGACAAAGAAGTGAAGGCCGGTCGCTTCCGCGAAGACCTCTACTATAGGCTCAACGTCTTTCCCATTTCTTTGCCACCGCTAAGAGAACGTCGTGAAGACATCGGACAACTCGCAGCCCATTTTTTAGGCCTTGTTTCGCGAAAATTGAATTATCCGGACGTGCGGCTCACAGACCATGCCGTCGAACTTCTCGTAGCCTATGATTGGCCGGGGAACATTCGTGAGCTACACAATGTCATCGAGCGCGCCGTAATCCTTTGTCAGCGGGGACCTTTGCGGATTGACTGGGTGCTCGGTGAAAAAGTCGCAACAGCGGTTGAAATCGATGCGCGGTTTTCCGATCCGCGTTCTGATTCCAAAGTTGTCCCTCACATGGAAATTAACCGTCGTGAGATCGAGAACATACTGGCCGCTCTCGCAAAAACTCAGTGGAAAATCTATGGGCCGGGAGGAGCCGCCGAGATCTTAGGTATGAAACCAACCACGCTAGCCTCACGCTTAAGTAGAATCGGCATCAAAAGGCCCTCGAAATAGTATAGTTGGTCTCGCTAAACGTTAGTTCATTCGGTGGAAGCACTGCGTCGATCGGATTTTGACAATAGCGGTATCGCTTTGCGCTCTGCTCGGGAAAACCCGAAAAATTTCTCCCCCGACATTAAAAAAATCACGAAATTGCGTTGCACAACGCAGAGTCGTTGCAGAACCGCATTCCTCATTGGACTCGTAGAAGCTCAAGTTCCGTCTTGTTTTTATCTCTTTTTTAATTAGCGCCCGGGCATGTCGGGGTGAGCCGATATTTAGCTTGGATCGTTCGTCACGGTTCTTCTAAACCCAAAGCAGAGCAACTTAATTTCCCGTTGGTCGGTCATCAGGATTTCCAACATCGGAATGACTTGGCACACGACTTGCCCACTAGCCTTCTAGCTCTCCCGCCATCTGGACGCGCAGCGAGTCACCGCAGATTATCAGTGCTTACTCGATCCGCTGCCGTGTAAGTGCGGCTGGATTTTCCCTGTACCGAACCGAAAGATCGGGCGGTTGCGAGCCGGTCGAGATGTTATGGAGCCTTCCCCTGACCACCTAGCTATTTTGTTGCCTCTCGGCATGGCCATCGCAGTAACTTTTTGCACGGTCGTGATCCATGCGCTAGCCATGATGCCGATCGTGTACTTCGTCCACTACGAATTGAGAGTTGGCCGTGCCGGCGTCCGGTTCTCGAAGGACGTGGTGATAGTGGCGGGAGCCGTGCTGGTCGCACTCTGCGTACATTTAGCCGCGATCGCCACATGGGCCCTCGTGTTGAATTTATGCGGCGAATTTTCCCGCCTCGCTGAGGCTGTCTATCACTCCGGCTTAAACTACACGACGCTCGGTGATTCCGATGCTGTCATGTCGCCCGGGTGGAAATTATTGGTACCCCTCGAAGGAGCGAACGGCATGTTGATGTTTGGCATCTCAACGGCGACGCTGTTCGCGGTGATTCAGCGATTAATCCAGACCAGACTCAGTCAACCGAGCAGCTATGATAGACGGTTCAACCCCGACATGAATAAGCGAGCCAAGAATTGACAGGATTGGGCCCCGGGCAGAGAGCTTACAAGAATGCAATCATGAACATGACACAGGATGAGAAGTGGCTTTGCGGCGCCCTGATAGCGATTGTGACCATAAACCGTATGGGCCGGAGCTCTGCGAAGCTCTCCGGTTGACCGAACAGCAGCGCGTGAACTCGCCGGATATGAAGCACTGTATTACGGCACGAAGCGGAGCAGCACTTCATATTATTATATTGCTGCCGCTCCTGGTGGGTTCCTTACTTGCAGGCTGCACTGTGGGTCCGGATTACAAGCGACCCGAAGTTCTCGTTCCCGCATCATGGCAGAAGGTGGACGATGCGTCCGGTTCCATCGCCAACCTCAAATGGTGGCAGCTCTTTGAAGATCCTACGTTGCAGAAATTAATTCGCACCGCACTAAAGGATAACTACGATCTGCAGCTTGCCGTCGCGCGAGTAGCTGAGGCTCGCGCCTTGTTAGGCATCGCTCATTCGGCGCAGTTTCCGAACCTCAACGCAGGTTCTCGTTATCGCAATGACCGCGAGTCTGAAACGAGTTTTCCGCCCATCGATAAACTAGGCGTCAATCCGAATTTCGATCTATACAGAGCAGATCTCCAAACGTCATTTGAGGTCGACCTGTGGGGCCGCTTGCGCAGAGCTACTGAAGCGGCCCGCGCGGAGTTGCTGGCGAACGAAGAAAACCAACGAACCGTGCTGATGACGCTGGTTGCCGACGTCGCGCAAAACTATTTCGATCTGTTGGAACTCGACCGCGAGGCAGAAATTGACCGACGCACGCTTGCATCGCGCCGCGCTTCCTTGGATCTGGTAAGCCGGCGCTACGACGACGGTCTCGCCTCGGAACTGGACGTTAAGCGGGCGGAAGAGGAATTGGCTTCCGCGGAGGCGACCGTGCCCGATGTCGAACGCCGAATCGCCCAAACAGAAAATCGCTTGCGCATTTTTCTCGGCGAAAATCCCGGGCCGATCCCGCGCACTGCGTCCCTGGACAGCGAACATATGCCGCCGGAGATTCCCGCCGGTTTGCCGTCGGCTCTGCTGGAGCAGCGCCCTGACATCCGCGCTGCAGAAGAGCACGTCGTGGCGGCGAACGCTCGGATCGGGGAAGCGAAGGCGGAGTTCTTCCCACAGATTTCACTCACGGGAGTATTCGGCAGCGCGAGCGTTTCCCTTTCGGACTTCTTCACCGGCCCTTCGCGGATGTGGTCTGCCGGTCCCACCGTCACTCTGCCCATCTTCAACGCTGGCCGCCTGAGCTCCAATTTGGCGGCAACCGAGGCGCGCGAGCAGCAATCGCGGATTCAATACCGGCAGGCAATCCAGCAAGCATTTCAGGAAGTTGACGATGCGTTGGTTTTTCACCAAAAGGCGCGCGCGATCCGCTTGCAGCGCGAACGGCAAGTGCAAGCGGCGGAACAGGCGCTCGCCCTGGCCAATCTGCGTTACACCAACGGTGTCTCTTCTTATCTCGACGTGTTGGACACAGAGCGCCAGCTGTTTTCGGCAGAGATCAACCTGGCGACTATCACCCGCGATCAACTCAATGCGGTGGTGCAAGTGTACAAAGCTTTGGGAGGAGGATGGGACGCCGACTTGCCGGTAGGAAGGAACATTCAACCATGAGCGAGCAGTCAGAAGACACAAAACAAGAGGCGCATAAGTCGGTCCCGCCGGGTGACGGTCATGAGAACGGAGAATTCATGGATTCGGCGCCGGTGGTCCCTCGCGCGATCAAATCCTATCGTCGGCCGGTGCGGCTCGCTTTGATATCTGTTGCCATCTTGCTGGTCGCCGCCGTCGGGATTCACTATTACCTCTACGCGAGAGCTCACGAGTCCACCGACGATGCTTTCATTTCCGGCCACGTCACGGCCATTAGCCCAAAGGTCGCGAGCTATGTCAGTCGCGTTCTCATTGACGACAACTTTCACGTAAAAAAGGGGGACTTGCTGGTCGAACTGGATGCCCGCGATTTCGAAGCGCGCCTCGCGCAAGCTCAAGCGAATTTAGCGGCCGCTAATGCCCGCCATCAAAGCGCCCAGATCAACGTGCGGGTGGTCAGCACGACCGCGAGCGCCGCAATCGATCAAGCCGAAGCGGGAGTCCAGGCGGCGCAGCGTCAGGTGGAGGAAGGCCATAGCCGATTGGAGCAGGCGCGGGCGCAGGTCGCGGCCGCCGCGGCGGAGGCGACCCGGGCAAAAGCCGATGACGAGCGTTACGAGCGACTTTTGACTTACCGGGCGGTGTCGCGCCAAGAGCGTGATAACGCCGTCGCTACTGACAGTGCCGCAGCGGCAAATCTCGATGCGGCGCGGCAAGCTCAGCAGGCGGCATTTGACAATCTCCACCGTGCTGAGTCCCAGCTGGGGGAAGCGAAGGCGCGTCTCGCCAGCGCCAGAGTAGCTCCCAGTCAAGTTGCGTACAGCCGCTCGCAGGTTGAGACCACCGCTGCGGGAATTGCCCAAGCTGACGCAGAAGTGCGCCAGGCAAAACTCAATCTTTCCTATACAAAAATCTTCGCTCCGGAGAGCGGCCGAATTACACGCAAGAGCGTTGAGCCTGGGGATTATGTGCAGGTGGGGCAAACTCTGTTCTCCATCGTGCCGGATAAGGTCTGGGTTGTTGCCAACTTCAAAGAAACTCAGCTCCGTTACATGCGACCGAGACAGCAGGCCACGATCCAAGTGGACGCCTATCCGGACAAAGTTTTCAAAGGTCACGTGGACAGCATTCAAGCCGGCTCGGGCGCCGCTTTCAGTCTGCTGCCGCCGGAAAACGCAACCGGCAACTATGTGAAGATTGTGCAGCGCGTGCCGGTCAAGATCGTGTTTGATCAGCCGCCCGACCCGAACCATCCGCTCGGCCCGGGAATGTCGGTCGAGCCGGAGGTCAAGGTTCGATGAGCAACAGACAAAGCCATCACAGAAGTTAGCATGGCAGCAGCGACACTAACGACGTCATCAAGCGAGCATTTTCAAAGCTCAGAAGCGACCGAGCAAGCCTGGCGGCCGAAGTACAATCCTTGGCTCATCGGCGTGTCGGTCTCGCTGGCTGCGTTCATGGAGGTCTTGGACACCAGTATTGCCAACGTGGCGTTGCCCTATATGGCCGGAAGCTTAGGAGCGAGCAATGACGAAAGCACCTGGGTTCTGACGTCGTATTTGGTTTCCAACGCCATCGTTCTTCCAATCAGCGGCTGGCTTGCGAACGCGGTCGGCCGAAAGCGGTTTTTCATGCTGTGCATTTTTCTTTTCACTGCCAGCTCGCTTTTCTGCGGTTTCGCACCGAGCCTTCCTCTTCTTCTGTTGGCGCGCATCGTCCAGGGCGCCGGCGGCGGTGGACTTCAGCCAATGGCGCAAGCGATTCTTGCGGATACATTTCCTCCGGAACAGCGCGGCGTCGCATTCGCGCTCTATGGCATTACTGCCGTCACCGCCCCTACGATTGGGCCGACATTGGGCGGTTGGATTACCGACAACTATTCATGGCGCTGGATCTTCTTTATCAATCTGCCGGTCGGACTCCTCGCGCTTGGGTTGGTTATGCGACTGGTGGAAGACCCGCCCCATCTGACCCGGTTAAAAGCAGCAGGCGTGCGGCTGGATTACATCGGCATCGCTCTTTTAGTGCTCGGCATTGGCGCCTTGCAAATCCTGCTCGACAAAGGACAGGAGGAAGATTGGTTCGGATCCCATTTTATCACGGTGCTAGCGGTTGTGGCCGCCGTGTGCCTGATTTCGCTGGTTATTTGGGAGTGGTTTCACAAAAATCCGATCATCGAGATGCGACTTTTCAAAAACTTTAATTTCCTCAGCGCCAATCTTATGATGTTTGCCTTCGGTGTCATGCTATTTAGCAGCCTCGTCATGATGCCGCTCTTTCTTCAGACGCTCACCGGCTATACCGCGGAACTCGCGGGCTTGGCGATTTCCGCAGGCGGATTGGTGATCCTGGTGGAAATGCCGATCGTCGGGCAACTTACGCAACGCCTGCAGGTTCGCTATATCATTGCGGCCGGCTGGCTCGCCCTGGTCATCGGCATGACCTATTCGGCGCGTCATTTGGATCTGCTGATCAGTTTTGGCTTCGCCACCTGGATGCGCATCCTACAGGTGCTCGGCGTGGGTTTGCTGTTCGTGCCGATTACGGTGGCCGCCTACATCGGCATGCCGCAGGAAAAGAGCGGCAGCGTCGCCGGCATGATCAACTTCATGCGCAACATCGGCGCCAGCGTCGGGACCTCCATGGTGGCGACGCTGATCGCGCGGCGCGCCCAGTTTCATCAGGTGCATCTCGTTTCCCATCTGGCGTCGGACAATCCGTTGTTCGAAGGACGAATGAGAATGCTGGCAGCTCATCTCGCCGCCTCGGGCTTGGGCGAATACGAAGGTGGGCAACAGGCCGCCGCTCGGCTTTATCACGCGATGCAGCAGCAAGCGCAGACTCTCGCTTATATCGATACGTTCTGGCTTCTGGCGGTGATCGCTGTTGTTATGTGCGGTCTTTCGTTCGTCCTGAAAAGAAATAATCCACGAGCGGGAGGAGAAGTGGCCATCGGCTAGCCGCGCAACGTTGGGCGCTAATCTATGATCAGAGTGATTACGATCGACCGCGAATATGCGAGTGGAGGTCCAGCCATCGCAAAAAAGCTCGCCGAGCATCTGGGCTGGAAACTGTGGGATCAAACGCTGACCCGAGAAATTGCCCGCCGCGCGGATTGCGATTTAAGCGCCGTCGAGCGGCGCGAGGAGCGCAATGATCCGTTGTACTATCGGCTTTTTAAGTCCTTTCTGCGCGGCAGCTTTGAAGCGAACCTCAATCTCCATCGGCTCAAACTGCTCGACTCGGATCGCATTGTGGCAATTACCCAACGCGTGGTTTCGGACGCGGCGGAATCTGGAACCTGCGTCATTGTTGGCCGCGGCTCGCAATATTTTCTGCAGGATCGCCCCGATGCTTACCACGTGTTCGTCTACGCGCCGCTCACCGAAAAAATCCGTCGAGAACGGGAGAGTGGTAAAACCGCGCTTCAGGCGCGCCGCCTGGTCGAAACCGTGGATCGGGAGCGCGCGGCGTTCATAAAAAAATATTTCGCCAAGCAATGGCCGAATCCCTCTCTGTATCAGCTCATGATCAACTCGAAAATCGGTGATGAGGCGACAGTGGAAACGATCCTCGCCGGCATTGATTGCTTGAATAAACGCCAGGAAGCGCATCGTGAATAATTTTGGCGGTGACACTCAGCAAAAGGCACTCGCGATCAATCTCGATCCGTTGCCGTACGGCGTTTTCGCCGAAATCGGCGCGGGGCAGGAAGTCGCGCGGTGGTTCTTCCACGTGGGCGGCGCCGCGGGAACAGTGGCAAAGACCATCTCCGCATACGATATGACGGTTAGCAATGCGCTTTATGGCCCGACGTCGCGCTACGTCAGCCGCAGACGTTTACAAGCCATGCTTGAACATGAATTTGCTCAGCTCTCAGAGCGGCTCGGGTCGAGCCGCGGGGAGCGGACTAATTTTTTCGTGTTCGCTGATACCGTGGCGACGCGTAGCTACGCGCACACTGATAAGGGTCGCGGCTGGGTGGGAATCCGATTCCAGCTCCAGCCCTGCCGAGAACCTTCGGACATCATCATTCACGCTCATTTGACCGACTCGAGCGCGCCGCGCCAACAGGAAGCGCTCGGCGTGCTCGGCGTGAATCTTATTTTTGCCGCCTTCAAAAAGCACGACGAGCCACCGGAGCTGATCAGATCCTTGATGGACGACCTTGGCCGCGAGCGCATCGAGATCGATATGATCAAGTTCTGCGGGCCGGCCTTTGAGGGCCTGGATAACCGTATCATGAGTCTGCAGCTCGTCGCGCAGGGAATGACCGACGCAGCCATGTTCACCTCAAGCGGCGAAGTGGTGCAGCCGGCCGAGGTACTCTATAACAAGCCCGTTCTCGTCGAGCGCGGCAGTTTCCGGCCGCCAACCAAGCTTACTTTAGATTTGCTCCACCGGGCGAGAGCGAAATTTGCCGAAGAGCCAGGCGTGCGAGGTGAAGAGCCGGTCGTGCTCGCGGAGATGACCTTGCGCAATTTGCTTTCCGGCAACGAGGTGGATCATACCGATTTCCTGGCGCGTGCCGATCTCTTGGGCGCACTCGGAATTGATGCGCTGATTTCTCGCTTCCAGCCGTATTACCAGCTCGCAGATTATCTTGCCGGCTACACGAATCGACCGATTGGGCTAGCGGTCGGATTGCCGAGCGTAAGGCAAATGGCGGATGAAAGGTTCTACACCGATCTTCCCGGCGGCGTTCTGGAGTCCATGGGCCGACTCTTCAAGCGCTCCGTCAAAATGTATGTCTATCCAACGCTCGATCCCGAATCGGGCGAGATCCGAACCGTCGACACGGCGCCGATACCGCCGCCGTGGCATCACATGCGCGCGCTCCTGCGCGAGATTGGCCGGATCGAGCCGATCCGGCGATACGAGCAGAGCTACTTAGCGATTCGCACGGCAGAGGTTCTGGCGCGCATTCAGCGCGGCGACCCGTCCTGGGAAAATATGGTGCCGGAATCCGTCGCCGACGTGATTAAGAGCAAGGAACTCTTCGGTGCCAGGTAAACCAAAAACGATCAGCCCAGCAATTTCTTGAAGCTCGTGACGATAAATCTCGCGCCTAAACCACGCACGCTCGATCAATCTTCAGCAAGCGCGCCAAGCCTACGACCACGCGCAAAAAGGGCTCGCCCCGGAAAAAACGGTTTTGCTCGTTGCCGGATAGCATCGCAGGAAAGTGATGGGTGCAATTTATGGATGGAAAGTCCGGCGGCGATTTGAGCAATGCTTGATAATATCCTTTGGGCAAATTGCCGGCATCGGCTCGTCCGTTTTACAGGTGTTGCATTTTTTCGCTCGGCGCGCTTGTACTGTGGCAACTTATGATCGATCTTTAATCGTAAGCGCTGAGATTGCGCTGGGCTTGCCAGAGACAGACCGCGATAAGATCACCGCGACATTGGGAGCGCATGTGGCCTACCAACCGATACAAAATTACGGCTTGATCGGCGATTTGCACACCGCGGCGCTCGTGGGCATGAATGGCTCCATCGACTGGCTCTGCTTTCCAGCGTTCGACTCTCCCAGCGTTTTCGGCGCCCTGCTGGACGATAAAAAGGCTGGTCGCTTTCAAATCTGTCCCCGCGCTGACAACATCACTCACAAGCAATTCTATTGGCCGGACACCAACGTTCTCATCACCCGTTTCTTGTCGCCGGACGGGGTTGGCGAAATCGCTGATTTCATGCCGGTCGACGAGCCCGCTTCCTGGCACGGTAAA
>DATBEY010000267.1:0-7466 GCA_036558765.1 Binatia bacterium
GCATCTTTCTTTCCTGCACAAGAATTTTACCGGCGAGCGGCCGCGCGGCGGCGGCGACGGCGCGTTGTACGCGGCCGACTCTGCGCCAGAGTTGGAAGGCATCGAGATGGACTACGGTGTGCGGATGCTTTCCTGCCGTAAGATCGCTCCCGATACCGTTTATCTGCGCGTCTCGAATATCGTGTTACCCTGTCATGGATTTATTCCCACCGGCGGTTTGAAAGGCAATCCGGAAGGCTACACGATTCATTCCCATGTGCCGATCGACGACACCCGTAGCATGCGCTACAACGTTCATTTTCGCCGCAATCGTGCCATTGACGATAACGAACGCCAGCACGATGAGGAGATCGGGCCGGATTTTCATAAGCGGCGCAATCTGGGGAATAACTATTTGCAAGACCGCGCGGAGCAGAAACAGGAGAACTTTACCGGGATGGGGGCAATTTTTCTCGTCCATGATTCCTGCGCGACGGAATCCATGGGTCCGATCTACGACCGCGCACAAGAGCATCTCGGTGTCAGCGATATGACGGTGATTGCGGTGCGGAGATTTCTCTTGCGCGCGCTTCATGCTGTGGAGGCCGGGCAGGAACCGCCCCATGTGATCCGCACCGAGGCCCAGAACGATTTGCGACATCTCGCCTGCATTGCCAGCAAAATTCCGGCACAACTGGATCCGCAACTCTACGTGAAGGAACAGCTCAAAAAAGAAAGATATTGGGAAACCAACTGCTAAGAGGTTCCCATCCAAACCTATATTCTAGGCGGACGATATCGCAACTTCATGATAAGCGTCGCGAAGCATCTCGACTTTTCGGGCCCTAGGGATCATCACGCCCTTCGGCACCGCCTCAGGATCCCATTATGAGACAACTGCGTAATCGGGAGGTTTTATGAAAATCGTTGACGTGATTGCCGAGATTCTCAAACGCGAAGGCGTAGAGTTTCTCTCCTGCTACCCGACAAATACTCTCATCGAAGCCGCCGCTTCGGCAGGCATTAGACCGATCGTTTGCCGACAGGAGCGGGTCGGCGTGGGCATCGCAGATGGTTTCACGCGCGTTAACAACGGCAGGCGCATTGGAGTCTTTACGATGCAGGCTGGGCCTGGCGCCGAAAACGCGTTTGCCGGCATCACCACCGCCTATTCCGATTCCGTCCCGGTTCTGCTTCTACCGGTCGGCCACGCGCGCAATACGTCCCAGGTATTCCATTTTTTTCGTTCCGTTCAAGCCTATGCGCCAGTCACGAAGTGGATCGAGGAAATCACCCTCGCTGATCAAGTGCCGGAGATTATGCGGCGCGCTTTTACTCATCTCAAGATGGGACGGCTCGGACCGGTGCTCGTGGAAATTCCCAACGATGTCGCAGTGGAGGAGTTTCCTGCGGCAAAAATCGATTATGCGCCGGTCAAACGCGCCTTGAGCAGCGCCAACGCTGCCGACGTTGTTGCCGCGGCGAAGGTCTTAGTCGCAGCCAAACGGCCCGTGATCGTTGCCGGCCAGGGCGTGCTTTATGCCGAAGCATCCGATGAATTGGTCGAACTTGCCGAGTTATTGCAAGCGCCCGTGACAACTCCCCTCGAAGGCAAAAGCGCTTTTCCCGAGAATCATCCTCTAGCGCTTGGCACCGGCGCCGGCGTCATGCCGCGCACCGTGCATGCATTCTTGCAAAAGGCCGACGTCGTTTTCGCCATCGGCGCGAGCCTCACGAAGCACAGTATCGTTGCCGCGCCGATTCCACCCGCAGCGACGATCATTCATGCGGTCAATGACGAACGCGACATCAACAAGCATTACGCCACGGACTATCCGATCCTCGGCGATGCCAGGCCGACATTGCGGCAGTTCATCGAAGCCGTCAAGGATGCGCTCGGAAAGAATCAGCGCAAGCCCGACGGCATTACGAGCGAAATCAAACAAACTCGAGAAGCATGGATCTCCGAGTGGATGCCGAAATTGTCTTCCAATGAAAAACCGATCAATCCCTATAGAGTGATGTGGGAGTTCATAAACCTCTTCGACCCGAAAGACGTGATTGTCACCCATGACGCAGGCAGTCCACGCAACCAACTCGTGCCGTTTTACCGCGCGACCACGCCGAGGAGTTATCTGGGCTGGGGCAAATCCCATGCGCTCGGCACCGGCTTGGGCTTGATCATGGGTGCGAAGCTTGCGGCGCCGGACAAGTTCTGCGTGAATTTTATGGGCGATGCTGCCTTCGGCATGACCGGATTGGATTTCGAGACTGCCGTGCGCAACAACATTCCGACCCTGACTATCGTCTTGAACAACAACTTCATGGCCGCCGAAACTCACAGCATGCACGCCTCGCACGAGCGCTACGGCACGATGAACATCCTCGGCAACTATTCGGAAATCGCCAAATCACTGGGTGGCTGGTCTGAACGTATCGAGGACCCCGGCCAGATCGCCTCCGCCCTAAAACGTGCGCGTAAAGTAACCGACGATGGCAAAGCGGCTTTGCTCGAATTCGTGACGAGCAAGGAAATCAACTATTCGCGTATGAGAGACTAGGCGCAGCTCGTCCGGCCCTCGCCGGTGCGAAACGTGGTGCTACGCATGTCGAATGTCTCCTCGGACGAGCCGCCTTGAATTAGACATTCTGGGTTGCTAGCCGTTCTTGGATGAAACGGCTACGCCTTGCATCATGCTTGGTGTTTCTATTCGGGATCGTGCTCGGCGAACGCCCTATGTTCGGCTTGCAAGCTTTCTCGCAAACCGCGTCCGATGAAGAAAGCTTTTCCTATGCGCCCGACCAAAAGCATAGAACCATAGAGAGACCCGTCGGCGCTAAGCGCATTCGGTCGAATAAAGCTCAGGCGAGTCGAACTCCATCGTTTTTACCGCTGGCGTACCGGGACCCCTTTTCCTACGTCCGGATGCCCTCGTTCCTCAATCTGCGCACAGTTCCGCCAAACTTAAGAATATAGAGACTCTCTTCCGGCGGCGTTTTTGCCAGCTTCGGTGTTGGAAGGGAGAACGGAAATGGATTCCAGTCGCATATTTCTTTGGATTGGCTTTAACCTGTTTGTGCTCGCGCTCCTGGCGATCGACCTTGGCGTATTTCACCGCAAAGCCCATTCCGTCTCGATCAAGGAAGCGACAGCTTGGAGCATTGTCTGGGTTTCGCTCGCGATGATCTTCAATGTCGGGATTTACTTCACGTGGGGAGAGGACAAGGCGCTCGAATTCTTCACCGGTTACGTCATTGAAAAATCGCTCAGTGTCGACAATTTATTTGTCTTCCTCATGATCTTTCAATATTTCTCCACGCCGGCAGAATATCAGCACCGCGTGCTTTTTTGGGGAATTCTCGGCGCGCTCATACTGCGCGCCGTTTTTATTGCGGCCGGCTCTGCATTGCTCACTCAGTTTCATTGGATGATCTATGTTTTCGGCGCGTTTTTGGTGTTTACCGGCATCAAAATGTTTTTCCAAGGCGACGAAAAACTCGAGCCGGAGCGAAATCCCGTGGTGCGGCTGTTTGAGCGCTGGGTTCCGATGACCAGAGAATATCACGGGCAGAGATTCACGATTCGGACCAAGGGTCAGACGCGCGCCACGTTACTACTGCTGGTCTTGATCGTTATCGAAACCACCGATGTCATCTTCGCCGTGGATTCGATCCCCGCAATCTTTGCCGTGACGCAAGATTCCTTCATCGTTTATACCTCGAACATTTTCGCCATTCTCGGTCTGCGCGCTCTCTACTTCATGCTCGCGGGCGTCATGCAGATGTTCGTTTATCTGAAGTTCGGACTTTCCCTTGTGCTCTGCTTTGTCGGTGCCAAAATGCTTTTATCCGACATTTACAAGATTCCGATCGGCGCCTCTCTCGCGGTGATCGGCACGGTTTTGCTGCTTTCCGTCGTCGCATCGTGGTGGAGCCAAAGAAAATCGGCCCTGACGCAAAGATCGTACGAAGGATGAGTATCAACTACGTAGAATTCGGAGGAGCAGCACCCGGACGGCTTTAGCGAAAGCCGAAAACCTGCTGATATTGTTGATTCAGAGGAAAAATTCTTACAGGGTGGAGCGTTTCGGAACGAGATCCTAAAAAGTCACTCCATTCGCCCGGAGCGCAGCCTCATAGCGCCGCGGAATTTCCGGATCTTCGTGCTCGTAAGGAATCATCCAGCCGCCTTCATCGACGCTGCGAAATACGTCGTCGTCGGTCTTCTGGTGTGAGACTTTGAAACCTAGCGGATGGATTCGGCTGCCGTAGCGCACCGCGAGATGGCGCGCCGGCTCTTTCCCGGTATTGAAATGCTGGTGAAACCAATCGCCGGGCGGGCAGTAAATGCTCGCCTCGCCCCATTGGATCTCGATCACTTTGTTCTCGTGGCCATCCGTGTACGGATGAATGCCCCACTGCTTTTGCCACAGCAGCACGTAGCCAACCGATTGCGTGCCGACAATGATCGCGCCGGGCCCGTGATAGTGTGCCTTGTGATATTTTCCCACCGGCCACTCGCCCAGGTGGCCGACCAAGGCGTTACCCGACATTTCAAACTGCGCCAGACGCAAACCCGCGCCTTTTACTTCCAAACTCTCGAGCATGGCGGTTTTTATGTCGGGAATGAAGTTAGTCTCCCAGATATTGATCAAGCCGCTCACATAGCGCTTCTTGCCGATTTCGAAGTAATCCTCCTCACCATAGTAGCGGTCTTTGAAGCTATAAGGACAATTGAAAACAAAATTCTCGTCTCGGTAGATATCGAAGGCGAGCGGTGCATTCGTTACCGCGAGAAAGCGCACCGGTTCGCGCGAGCCGTTGAGCAAGCGATGGGTGGTATTCAGCGGCGGCGCGAACAGACTCCACTTGTTCCATTCGAACATTTTCTTATGGCCGTGATCGTCCCACAGCTCTGTGGCGCCTTGGCCGTTCAAGATACAAATGACTTCTTCGTATAAGTGGCGTTCCGGCATCAATGCCGCACCGGGCGGAATTTCACCGATATACCCGCCCGTGATCCCTTGCATGCCGTGGAGCTGAATAAACGCCGCCTGGCCACCGAGGCGCGAGTACGGCCTGACCTCCAGTGCGCGCAGATCCGCCATTCCATGGCCTGTATGAACCGGCAGCCCCTGAGTTTTCATCCAGCGCGCGTAGCCGGTCTTTTGATTGAGCGGCGCAACGTCCATGGGTTCTCCTGAATCAGCCAACGACTCCTTGGTCTCCGTTTAGCTATGATCCGGCCGATACCAAAATTCGGGATTGCACTTGAAAACATGTTTCGGAATCTTGGCATAAACGAGATTGACGATATCGACGGCCTCGCCAATGCCGAGATCCACCGCCAGACTCGACAGCGCATAGGCGTCCGCAGCACTTATGCCCTTTTCGCTTTGTAGAAAATCGACCGCTTCTTGCAGCGCGATCCGCGTCGCTTCGTTAAGATCGGTGCTGAGCCCCGTCGTCAGATAATCGGTTGCGGTTTCGACTCGTGGCTGCTTAATGGTTTTGCCTTTGTGGACGATGAATTGAAGCGTCGGTTTGAGCGAGATCTCGATCGCGCCGCCATCCACTTCCCCATCCCCTTGCACGGCGTGGCCGTCACCTGTGAAAAACTGCCCGCCTTTATTGAATATCGGTAAAAACAACGACGAGCCGATGCCGGTGAATTTCAGATCGATATTGCCGCCCCAGGCGCCGGGTGGCGTCGATGAAACCATGCCCAAGCTGGTCGGCGGCGAGACCGCCATAATCCCCATAAAAGGATTGAGGGGAATATGAATGTCATCGGAAAAGAGTGCCACCTGCCCTTCCAGATCGATACGGATCAATCTGGCCGCTGGCTCCTTGAGCAATTTCGGCAATACTCCTTTGCCCGGTCCGGTATTATTGACGCCGTAAGGCACACGAAATTTGATGTCCAGCACCCGCACTTCCAGCACATCGCCCGGCATGGCCTCCTCGATGTAAATCGGCCCGGTGAGAATATGGACGCTGGCTCCTTTGGGCCGTTTCACTTCGGCGAAAACTGCCTTGCCATCGGCAAGAACTTCGCTGCCGGGGATGCCGTAGGCGGCGAAAAATTTTTCCGGATCTTTGTTGGTGGTCAGGCCTTGGTGCGACAAGGTTTCGATCTCAACGACCTGCCCCGACTTGATGGTCAACGCAGGCGCCAGATTGGCGGCAATGTAACCCCAGAGAACAGTGTCCGGCGTTGAACGCAAGGTTGCATCAACCCGATCAACCGCACGTATTAACTCGGAATGAGTGGATACTTTCGACAATGTTGGACTATTCTCCTCCGTCTCTTTTCGATTCTGTCAAGTACACAAGCAGGATTTTGCCGGGCTTACTGCAACCACGTCTCAAGCGATGCGTCGCTGATCAGCTTCAAGTGAGCGGGTGCGAAAAAGACTTACGAATCATTGCTAATCCCGGATCGCCAGCGCGCCGCCATCCACAGGTAGGTCGACGGCGTAAATGAACTCTGATTCATCCGACGCGAGAAATACCGCCGCCTTCGCAATATCCATCGGCACGCCGCGTCGCCCCGCGAGATTTTTGACAAACCGGTTTTCCGGAATGTCTTGCTGTCCCACCGGCGAGCCGATGCGGTTGGGCGAGATCGAATTGACGCGAATGCCTTCGGGCGCCAGTTGGACGGCGATGGAGCGGGTCAGGTTGAGCACGCCCGCTTTCGCCGTTGTGTAAGCCGTCGCTTCCTTTCGTCCCCAGTGACCGGACGTCGAAGCGATATTGATGATTTTACCTTTACGTTTTTGTTGGATCATGACTTTCGCCGCGGCGCGGGTGCAGTACCAGACGCTGCGGAGACAAACATTCATCGTCCGGTCCCATTCCTCTTCCGTGATATCGAAGATCGTTTTGTGATCCGTCCATGCTGCATTGTTGACCAAAATATCGATCCCGCCGAACTCTTTCACGACACTTTGCACCATGGCATCGACCGAGGATGCGGACGCTACGTCGCAGACGATCGACAGCGCTTTGCCCGAATGCTTCCCATTGATTTCGCTGGCGACCTGCTTTCCCCTGCCAGGATCCAAATCGACCACCGCGACTTTGGCTCCCTCTTCGACGAAAAGCTTGCTGATGTCCTCACCGATATTTCGGCCAGCCCCGGTAACCACAGCGACTTGGTCCTTGAGTCTCATAAAGTCCTCCAAACAAATTACTTCCCGCTGCATAGCAGATGACGGCTGAAACTTCTAGATAGCGCCGGGACGCGGCACTCCGCACTCGCGGTTAGATAGGCAAGACTGTCGAAGCGACCGCGCAAACAGCGAGGCCACGAATGACTCGGTGCGAGCCAGAGTTGATCGGGCTCGCTAACGGTACTTGGAAAAGCTACAGGCTGACTTTTTCAGTATAGAGGTCTTTTAAAAATTGACTCGCCTTGAGCTCATCGAAAAAGCGCGGTTCGATAATGTCCAGCGGCTTTAGCGTTTTTGTGCGCTGATCAG
>DATBEY010000268.1:0-6146 GCA_036558765.1 Binatia bacterium
TACAGAACGCCAACAGTTCGTGGAGGCCTTTACCAAGCTGTTAAAACAGAATTATCTCGACCAGATCAAAGCCTATGAGAATCAAAAAGTTGTTTTCACCGGAGAGCGGCGGGACGGCGATTACGCAGCGGTGGAAACCCGAATCGTGCCGGAGCAGGGTGAGCCGATAGCGGTCAACTATCGTCTTCAACTCAACAATGGAGAATGGAAGGTCTATGACGTGGTGATCGAAAACGTGAGCCTCGTCAACAACTATAGAGCGCAATTCGACCGGGTGCTGGCACGGAACTCATTTGCGGATCTGATCCGCAGGATGAAAGACAAGGAGTGAAGCTCGACTCCGAAGCGAAGGCCCAGATCCACTGCCCGGTGCCCCGCAGGCCCTCTGCCGTGACTGACGCCCGGAACAGCCGAAGCGAGGCGTTTCCTTTAGAAGCCCATCGCGGTCAGCGCCAATTTGCCCTGTAAAAAATCCCTCGGTCCTTAGCGCTGCCAGCGTAGTTCTCGTCTCATTTATCGCTCTGCGTAGACATAATGTATGGAACCGCTTCGGTTTACTGCAACGATTTCAGATAGGCCACAACTGCTTCGGCGTCTCGCACCGACATCCGAAAGGGAGGCATTGGCGGGTTGGGCACCCGTCCATCGCGCGTCACTCCCGAAGTGAGCAGACGTACGCCTTGCTCGTCTGTGTAGCCAATCAGACCGGCGATCGCCGGAGCCTTCACCGCCCAGTTGATTTGCGGATAAGGCGGAGCTTTGACCGGCACCGGCGCACCATTCAAGTATTCATCCCGAATCAGGTTGCCATTTTCGTCGCGTGGAGTGTGGCACTCGACGCACATGGCGAGGTCTTCAACAATATACTTGCCCTGGCTTACGAGATCGCCCTGATTAGATGGAAATCCTGAGTTGTCCTTGACCGGCGCCGGCGAGCCGGCGAATAGAAAAGCCGGAAAAAATACAAGCAGGGTTATCGGCCAAGCAGGTTTCACTGGATGTTTATGGCTTAGCGCAACACTAATGCCAATCGATACCGCAGGGTGGCGAAACTTATTTTTGTCCCAATGTCGGACAAAAAACTGTGCAAGACTATCAGGAGTGAGACACTTGCAGGGGCGCTACTCAGAGTGCGAAGGCTTCGCTTGAAGAGAGTCTTGCGTAACAAAGTGAATCTGAGGTCGAGTCATGACCACAGAAGAGGTGCGGGCAGCAAAAAAACCGCTCAGCGGATCCAGAAATGCCGCGGAAGAAAAATCGGCGCTGAGACACAATCCACGTGTAATTGCGGCGATAACTAAACTTCGGTCATGCAAAATTTCTCAGCGAACCGGCATTGAAAGTCTAGCAGAAGCGGACTTCTTCGCTGCAGCTGCGCGAATTGTAATTAGACAACCCCGCCTATTGCTGGTATTTGTAGGGCCGCAAAGCGCTATGCAAAGCCGCTCGGCCTCAAAAAAGACCAGTATTCGTTCTCGGGAAAATAATGAAGCGAACCAGTTTGAGGGAATGCTTGGAGTCAGTTTGCCTATGCTCGAAGTGTTCCAGAGCATTATGGATGCGGCATCGGCGGATGTGCCGGTCTTGATTACCGGAGAGACTGGAACGGGTAAGGACCTTGTCGCCGGAGCGATTCACAACCGAAGCCGACGGAAAAATCAACCTTTCGTTGCCGTGAATATGGGAGCGATGCCGCCGGAGTTGATTGCCAGCGAGCTTTTCGGGCACGAGAAAGGCGCGTACACCGGCGCCCTAGGCATGCGTAAAGGAAGGTTCGAAGAGGCGCACGGCGGAACAATCTTTCTTGACGAGATCAGCACGATGGACGAGAAGTGTCAGGTCTTTTTACTTCGCGTCCTGGAAACGAAAACGTTTCGCCGCGTTGGCGGTGAGAAAGATATCCACGTCGATGTTCGAGTGATCGGCGCCACAAACGACGACCTCGAATCGGCGGTTAAAAAAAGTCGCTTTCGCGAGGACCTCTATTACCGGTTTGACGTTTTTCGCATCCATCTGCCGCCGCTGCGTCAGCGTTCCGGCGGACTCAAGATGCTCACCAACTATTTTATGGTGCAATTCGGCCAAATATACAAAAAAAATATTACAAGAGTCTCAGCTGAGGCTATGTTGTGCCTTGAGAGTTATCCCTGGCCGGGCAATGTACGCGAGCTCAAGAATGTCATTCAACGAGCGGTGCTGGTTGCCGAGGGTGAAGAATTGACGCTTGATCTCCTCCCAGCAAGAATCAGGAACGCCGAACAGTCCGAGCACAGCTCCATGTTGGGAGCGACTCGAATTCACGTTGGGATGACACTCGGCGCCGTAGAAAGGGAGTTCATTGCTCTCACGTTGATGTCGGTTGCGGGAAATAAGCAGAAGGCGGCAAAGATCCTAGGCATCAGCCGTCGAGCTCTATACGACAAGCTAAAAAAAATTCATCTCTCTTAAGTAAACAATACTGATACTAACTAAATCGAACTCGCGACCCATTCTTCTCCATGTGAAGTTTTCGCACATCCTTTCGCCCGTGACAGCCCTTGCCTGTATTGAATCTGCACACATTCCACAACATTTTGAGTTGCTCCTTTTCGCGTCGTTCGTAACTAGCGATACTCATTGAGAGCTGGCGCCCGGCACCGCCCTTGCGTTGGGCACGTACGGAACCATGCGGTTCTCCATAAGGCGCCATGTCTGTTCGCCGTGATCGATGAAATTACAAAAAATCCTGGTTGTTGGCTCGGAAATTCCGGAGCCGTTGAAGCGCACCCTTTCGAAGGTAAAAGCCAAGGTGAGCCATGTGTCGGATGGAAATACGGCAATAGCACGCGCGCAGCAGGAATTCTTTGATGCTGCACTGCTCATCTCCACCGGTGAGGAAATGGATCTCGCGGAAACGATATTCAATCTGAGCGATGTTAGCGGCGCCACGGAGCTCATTATCTTGTCCGACCAGACAAACACGGCAACTAGCGCAATTTCCAAGGAGCTCCTTGCGGAATTGGTTTCTAGCGCAAGCATCATGACGACTCAAGATTTACAGAGCCATTTCAGCGCGCGTAATGCCGTCTACAAAATTAACGGAAGGATCACTTATGGCAAATGACAAAGCTGCCGGGCAGGAACTGCTGTTGGATATCCGAGTCGCCGAGGCATCGAGTCTATACAAATTTTATCTTAACTACGAAAGCGCAATCCTCGGTACGTCGGCCGTGATTATCTTCTTGCTCGTGTGGGAGTCTATGGGCGGCGCTTTGAGCCGGTATAATCCCATTCCCTTTTTGCGCATCAATCCGATGTTCATGAGCGCGCCTTCTCTCATCTTCAAGGCGGCCGTTGATATGTTTTCGTCGGGAGAGATCTACCACGATCTCAAGATCAGCAGCATCGAATTTTTTTGGGGTTATCTTCTGGCGGTCGGCGTCGCAATTCCGTTCGGTATTCTCACCGGTTGGTATAAACGCTTCAGCTACATTTGTGATCCCTTCGTGAATGCCATGAACGCCACGCCGCGGGTGGCGCTCCTGCCGTTGGTAATTATCTGGCTCGGAATCGGCATTCTGTCCAAAGTCGGAATCATCTTTCTCGGCGCGGTTTTCCCGATGTTGATCAACGCGCGCGACGGGGTGAAAACCACGCCCCTCAATTTAATCAATGCCGCCCGCAGTTTCGGAGCATCAGAGTGGCAAGTGTTTAAAAGCGTGGTGTTCCCTTCCACGCTGCCGTTCCTTTTGACCGGGCTCCGTATCGCCGTGGGACGAGCTTTGGTTGGTGTGTTGGTCGGCGAGCTTTATGCCGCAACTGCCGGGATCGGTTTCATGATCACGGTTGCGGGAGCGACGTTCCAAACCGATAAGGTATTTGTTGGTGTGCTGATATTTGCGATCTCGGGTATCGTTCTTACGGATATTCTGGACCGAATCGAGCATCGCTTTGACAAATGGCGCCCGAAGGTTGGCGCCGGCGCATAGGAACTGGTATTTGGGATGTCGCTCAGCGCGTTCGTGCTCAAAGTGCCAAAGAACTACACCAGCGGATGGAAGTGGATCTTGTTTATAACGTTCTCCACGGCCTCCGTAGCGCGGGTGTGGAGAATCATTGTTCCTTTGCCGCAATGGCTTGCGCGCTGACATGTTTTTGAGCGCGGAGCCAATGATCATGCGATACTCTGCGACTCGCCTCGATGTGAAGACGGCTTTGCGATATAATTTTCTGAGAATCGATTGAGTGCGCGTATCCTAGACCCGCCACGCAAAGCTCAGCAGTTTTTTCGGTCTCTGACGCTTTTGAATTCTATCATTCTGGATTTGGCACAGCTGTGATTCCCTTCGCGCCGATCGAGCGGGCGGTTTTGCCAAAACCATAAAAGGGAGCACTTCGAAGAAGCAAATGAACGAGAATTCTGCACCGTCCGCCGAACGTCCGAAGCAGATCTTTCCCTGGAAAGAATATCGGCTGTTATTTTATTCGGCTTTGATCGGCATTGCCGGCGGGCTCGGGGCACAGCTGTTCGTATGGATCTTGAACCTGGCCGAAGGACTGCTGTTGGTTGGGATCGCCGGCTATCGGCCGCCTGAGCCCGGCAGCGTCAATCCTCAGCCGTTCTTCACTGGATCGGCGTATTGGTTGATCCCAGTGGCGACAACTCTTGGCGGTCTTCTCTCGGGAATTTTGGTCTACACTTTTGCCCCGGAAGCGGAAGGTCACGGCACCGATGCGGCTGTGGAAGCGTTTCATTTCAAAGGCGGTAAAGTCAGGCCCATCGTCCCCTTAATCAAGGTCTTTGCATCCGCGATTACGATCGGTTCCGGCGGAGCAGCCGGACGCGAAGGACCGACTGCACAAATAAGCGTGGGCGTCGGTTCGATGCTCGCTGATTTTTTGCATTTGCCCGACGAGGACCGACGGATACTGGTTCTGGCCGGTATGGCCGCAGGGCTCGCGGCGATCTTCCGATCGCCTTTGGGCATGGCGATCTTTTCGGTGGAAATACTTTATTCCGGGATGGCTTTTGAAACCGAGGCGCTGATCTACACCGTGATCGCGTCGGTCGTGGCCTATGCGGTCAACGGATTGTTCGTGGGATGGTCGCCGATTTTTTTCTTTCCGCAAACGGTTCATTTCACGCAGCCGATTGCGCTTGCGGGTTACGCGAGCCTGGGAGTTGTTGCCGGTGTTATCGGCGCGATTGAGCCGCCGATATTTTATGGCATCAGAGACCTGTTTCGAGCGCTCAAAATTCCCAATCATATTAAACCAGCGATAGGCGGGCTTCTGATGGGCTTGCTCGCCCTTTGGGTCCCCGAAACTATTTCCACGGGTTACGGTTGGGTTCAGAAGGCAATGACGGGCGACTACATCGGCTGGTCGCTGATCCTGCTTGCGCTTGCGAAAATTGTCGCCATGTCTTTGACGATCTCTTCCGGCGGTTCTGGTGGCGTCTTTGGTCCCAACGTTTACATCGGTGGCATGGTGGGTGCCTGGGTCGCGTTCGTCGCAGATCGTTTGATCCCCGGCGCCGAGTTTAGCTCGGCGGCCTTCGCCGTAGTCGGAATGGCCGCGGTATTTGCCGGCACAGCTCGCGTTCCCATCGCGACGTTGATTATGGTTGCCGAGATGACCGGTGGTTACGGTTTGATCGTGCCATCGATGTTTGCGACCACGATCGCGTTTGTAGTCGAGCGAACCCTCTCCACCGGATTTAAATACCCGAGACTTTACGAAGCACAAGTGGAACTGCGATCCGATTCACCGACGCATTTGGAAAGCATGCTTCGTGCGACTTTTGCAGTACTCGAGCGGGGCCCGCTCGTCGACTTGCGAAACATCACTTTGCCGCATTTGGCATCTTTGCTTCGGCACGGCACACCCATTCCGATCCATGGCGGACAGGGCATTCTCACGACTGTGAGCTTGCCCGAAAATTCACCACTCGCTGGTCGCACTGTTGCGGAGGTTTTCGATCAACATCCTGAAGTGCTGCTTGTCGCAATCATTCGTAAACAGCAAATTCAGCTTCCCCGCGGACCGTCACGGATCGAGGCCGGAGATCAGTTGCTGATCGCGGCAAGCGAAGCTTCGAGTATCAACGCTTTCAACAATGCGATGATCAAGAAAGCCGAGGAGCGTCTCGGAATGCATTGAGATTA
>DATBEY010000269.1:0-6256 GCA_036558765.1 Binatia bacterium
CGTATCGGTCTGAGCTTCGCTTGCAGTTCGCTCGCGCTGATTTCGTCGAGACGAGATTCGAGAAACGGGGGATTGACCGCATAAATCTGCGGCACCGCGCCGTCCTTGTCACTGCCCGCCGGTACGGACAACCGGTAAAAACCAGCGCGATCGTTATATTCGATGGCCGCCACGGCGCGCTCCTTCGCGGCGCTGATCTGGACATCACGGGTTTGTTTGTCGGGCTTGGTGAGGCGGAGATTTTTTCCGACGTAGCTTGGCGGCAATGCTATTTCCTTGATCGTTCCGACGGCAACGCCGCTGTCCAGGCCGCCGCGTTTTCCCCCAGCGAGGTACTGGGCCAACGATTGGATTAACGGTAAATAAGCAGTCTTCAACGGCAGATCGGTCCAATCCCGGTCGGCCGCCGTGGTCATGAAAATGACTTTTCCCGCACCGACCTTCTGTTCGACTAATAGCGGATCACCGTTTGCCAACGAGATCAGCGCCGATCGTGCGCCCGCGGTTCGGAAATAGCCCCAGACCCGTGCCGATTTGATTGATTCCTGCAAGATCGAATCCGATAAGAACTGCAGCGCCGGATGGCCGGCATCGAACTTGGCGATCTTTTCGCCATTTGCTTCCGGACCGAGTTTTTTCTCGCCCACCTGGCCCGGCAAATCGCGTGATAATCGCTGATTATAGTTTTCCGGCTGAAACTTATCGCCGCTAAAAATCAACAGCCCGCCGCCCGCTTGCAAAAAACTCGGCAGCTTCGCGGTGAAGCTATCGGAGAGTGCGGCGACATTGCAAAGGATCACAACCTGGTAGCTTTCCAACGAGGCGCTGTTCAAGCCGTCGGCCAAGATCACCGTAGGAAGAAAAACCGAAGCATCGCTCTCACCTGAAGGATTGAGCGCCCGGCTCAGAAAAAAAGTTTCGCTTTGAATCAAGGAGGTCTGTGGATCACCGTCGACCACCAGTACCTTGAGCTTGTCTTGTGCATCGAGGGTAAAGTTGGTGCTGGAGTTGCCGGCCAATCCGTCTTTTTTGATGATGACCTGTGCCGCATGTGCTCCGGGTTGGCCGAGGCGGGTTTGAAAGCTGACGGTATTTTCCGATCTCGGCGGCACCGTAACGAGCTTCTGGCCGCGATTTTGGCCGTCGATCGTGAGTTGCGCCAGCGCATCCTTGATCTCCCGTTCGCCGAAGTTTGTCACCGTCGCTTCGATCTGCAGGGGCAGATTGGCGCCGACACCTTGACCCGCCAGACGGATTTCCTTGACGGTGCCGTTCAGAGGCTGTTCTTTTTTGCCGATATGAATCAACTTGAACGGGATCGAGGGATCGAATTGCTTCAAGGCGGCGACGGTAAATTGATCCCAGCCGGTAAGCCCCATGTCGGTTACCAAACGAATTTCTTTTTGCCCGGCCGGCTGCTGCAGCAACTCATAAGCTTGGTTGAGGGCAACGTTAAGGTTCGCTGTGCCATCCGCAATCTCGATGCCGTCGAGTTCCCTCAAGAGCACGTCCTTTTGACCCGTCAGTCGAAACGGTTCATCAGCTGATGAATTGGTCGGAATAATTGCGGCTCGATCCCCGTCGCTCAAAGCCGAGATCAGTAGTCGTGCTGCCTCTTTGGCTTGCTTAAAACCTTTGCCGTCACCGCTCCAGGTCATGCTGAGTGAATTGTCGAGCAGCACTACCAGCGCCACCGGCCCGCCGCCGGCGAAAAGTCCGGCGCCGGTCTGGAAAATCGGATTGGCCAACAGGAGCGCGAGAAGCACAATGGCCAAAGTCCTAAGAGCTAGTAAAATCCAATGTCGGAGACGATAGCTCCGCGAGATGCGTTTTTGCGAAAGCAAGATAAAGCGCACGGCGGGAAACTGAATGCGCTTCAATTTGCGCCGGTTGAGGAGATGAATGAGGACCGGCAAGGCGGCCGCTGCCAGGCCGAAGAGGAAAAGGGGATAGAGAAAGAAGACCGACATCAGCGAATTATCGTACTACTCGAATAAACTCTCCCCTTCCCCTCTTTTGCAAAGAGGGGTTTAAGATTCCCCCTTTCATAATGGGGGATCGAGGGGGATTTGACGGTACATTCATGTGGCTCTTGTTCCTGCCCACTAGGCGAAATTGGCAACCTCGGACACTAGCCTCTCCAACTGAGATAGCTGGCCAGTGCGCGATCGAGAGGGGTCACGGTGGAGATGATTTGGTAATCGATGGCGCTATCGTGGCACTGCTTGCGAACGTTCGCGATGAACTCCTGCACCACTTGTTGATAGGTCGAGCGGATTGCGCGCGGATCGGCAATGACTTGCAGATTGGCCGCTTCCAAATCCTCGAACAGGATATTGCCTTCAAAGGGCAAGTCGAGTTCGGCCTGATCGAGCACGTGAAAGACGATAACGTCATTGCCCTTGAAACGAAAATGGCGCAGTCCTTTGAGTATCGCGTCTGAATCATCGAGCAGGTCGGAAACCAGAACGATCAACCCGCGCCGCTTTATCTGGCCGGCGATCTCCTCGAGAATCTTACCGACATTGGTGTCGCCACCGGGACCGCGGTGTTCCAGCGCATGCAGAATCTGCGTGAGATAATCGCGCTTCGCCCGCGGCGGAATGAATGCTTCGATGCGATCCGAAAATGTCACGAGTCCAGCAGAGTCTTGCTGCTTCAGAATTAGATAGGCGAGGGAAGCGGTCAACGTGCAGCCGTAATCGAATTTGCTAATGCCGTCGGAGGCGTAATTCATCGAAGCGCTGGCGTCGAGCACCAGGTAAGCGCGCAGATTGGTTTCATCTTCGTACTCTTTGATATAGTAACGGTCGAACTTACCGAGCGCTTTCCAATCGATGCGGCGGATTTCGTCCCCAGGCGAGTACTCGCGGTGCTCCTCGAATTCAACGCTGAAGCCCTTGGCGCGGCTCCGGTGCACACCCGACATCAACCCTTCGACGACCCACCGGGCGCGCAGCGCGAGGTTCGAGATTCCCGCCAGAACTTTGGGATCGAAGTAATTCTTATCGTTGGTCGCCATGGGCTGAAAAGATAAGGCCGCGGATCGAGGAGCGCTATTCTCGATCCGCGATTTTGTATTCTCGAATTCTTACCACCGGCCTATTGCAGAATCTAGCCAGCGCCGGCTGCGCTCATTCGCCGCTGCGCGGGCCCATTTGTCTTTGCGAGTTGTGAAGTGGCTATTTCGCGAGCTTGCCGTCGCTCGACGGTTTCACTTCGGTGAGCAGGCGGCCGATGATATCGCCTGAGGATAGTCCTTCGCCTTGGGCTTTGAAGTTGGGGACGATGCGATGGCGTAGCACGGAAGGGGCGAGGGCTTGAATGTCTTCGATGGCGACCGCGTAGCGGCCCTGCAGAATCGTGCGCGCCTTGGCGCCGAGAATCAGATATTGCGATGCGCGCGGGCCCGCTCCCCATTCGACATAATCCTTGACGTAAGCTGAGGCGTCCGGGCTCTGTGGGCGCGAGCGTTGGGCGAGGGCCACGGCGTAGGAGACCACAAACGGGGAAACCGGAACTTTTCGCACCAGCTCCTGATAATGCAAGATTGCCGCGCCGTCCATAATTTTCCGTGGTGCGGGCTTGTTCGTCGAGGTCGTCTGCATGACGATCTGCACTTCATCTTCGAAGTTGGGATAACCGATTTCGATGTTCACCATGAAACGATCAAGCTGCGCTTCGGGGAGCGGGTACGTACCTTCCTGCTCGATAGGATTTTGCGTCGCTAAGACAAAGAACGGCAGAGCCAGCGGAAACGTGCTGCCTCCGGCGGTAACTTTGTACTCCTGCATGGATTGCAAAAGCGCGGCTTGAGTTTTCGGCGGCGTTCGGTTGATCTCGTCCGCCAGTAAAATATTGGTAAAGATCGGGCCCCTGAGAAATTGAAAGCTCCGTTTGCCGGTGCCGGCATCTTCCTGCAGGATGTCGGTTCCCGTGATATCCGACGGCATCAAATCGGGCGTGAACTGTATCCGGTTGAATTCCAGATCCAAAATTTCCGCGAGGGTGCTGATCAAGAGCGTTTTCGCCAATCCGGGAACGCCGACCAGCAAACAATGACCTCTGGCGAACAGCGCGATCAAAACTTCCTCGATGACGTGATCCTGGCCAACAATGACTTTGCGGATTTCGCCAAGCATGCTGTCGCGCTTGACAGCGAATTCTTCAATTTGAGCGATCTCGTGCTGCTGTATCTCGGGTAACTCCATGACGTTCCTTCTCGATTAATTTCTGCTCGCGCTCAGTCTCTCCAGCGTCGTTTTGGCGGCGCGCGCTTTTTCCTGCTCTCCGAGCGCGGCATAGGCGTCGCCAAGCAAGCGATAAATGAGCGGATTGAAGGGATTGATCTGAATCGCTTCCTCGAGCGCCGCGCGCGCTTCTTTAAAATTCTTCTTGGCGTGTTCGGCGCGGCCCAACTGCACGTAGATATTGACGTTGTCCGGGTCGATCTCGAGGGCCTGCTGAAATAGCGGCAAGGCATCGTCTATGCGATTGGTCTCCACCATGATGCGTCCGAGCTTGTAAAGAATCACCGGCGAACGCGGGCTCGCCTGCAAGGCGCGCTGATATTCGTTGGCCGCCGCGGCGGCGCGCCCCTTGGCGAGCAGCTGATCGGCGAGGTAGGTCCGATTCCGCGCTACCGCCGACTGAATTTCCTTCAGCTCGACAACTTCTTCGTCTTCCCGTTGGTCTTTTTTAACCTTGAGCTTACGGACGCGGCTGCCCTCAATTTCCTTGAGTCCTTTGCTTTTGAGAAAGCCTTTCCATTTGCTTTCGAAATTCTCGAAAGACATACCATAAACCTTTTCAATCGCTTCAGGGGTGGGCTTGTCGTTCAGCGTGGCGAGCAATTCGCGCACGCCGTCGCGTCCCTTACTCTGGTTAATAAAATCTACGGCCGATGCGGCCTCGGCATAAGCGAGCTGGACTTGCTCCGGTGTTTCCAAATAAATGAGCGACGGCTCCATCTTTTTGAAACCGACGAATTGATTTTTCTCCAGAGCATGGACAAGCAAGGTCTGATTGGCCGGCGTGAGATAATCCTCGGCGGCATCTTTGGCCGGCGCGGGCTTGCGCCAGCGGGTTTCATAAAACCGCGCCATCCCTTCGTGAAGCCAAATCGGCGCCTGATTATTGCTCAAGCTGAGGATCGCATAGTGCTGGTATTCGTGGCTGAGGGAATCGAGCCAGCGGTAGCCGAAGCTCAGCGCACGTGGTGAAATGATCATCAGCTTGTTGAACTTGCAGATGCCGACGGCTCCGGTTTCCTCGATATCACGCAGCGAGAGAGTAGAAATCGCATTAAAGCTGGTCGCATCCGGGGCGATTTCGACGCGCACTTTTTCTTTGGGGAAAAAACCGAGCTCCGCGCCGGTTGTTTGATAGGTTTTTTCAAGCGTGTCCAGCGCGTAAGGAACCAGGATGCCGTCGCGTTTCTCATCAGCGAAAAGGATAAAGTGTGCGCTCTCGAATGGCTTCAGTGATTTATGGACATCGAGGGTGAGCTGGCTGAAAAGCTTCAGGGCCTGGCGTCTTTGGTTCGACGAATCGATGGCGAGCGCCCGATCGACAATGGCTAAAGCTTCGGCGTAGCGCCCTTGGTAAAACTTAACCCTGGCGTCGAAATCCAAAGCTGCAGGAGATTTTGGCTCTTCCTTAAGCGCCTTGGCCGCGAATTCTTCCGCCTGAGCAATCCGTCCGGCATCGAGCAACTCTTCTCCAGGTTTGAACTTGGGATCGGTTTCCGCGGCGAAGGAGCGCAGCGGCGACAAAACACAAAACAGCACGATGAGGCCAAGCGACAGCCTCAAACTCGAGCGCTGGCACCGGCGACCCAACGACAACGCCCGATAATTGAAAAAGGCTCTACGGCAGGACACCAGGATTACTCGGAAAGATTTTTGAAGTAACGCTCGATTTGGTCTTTCATTTGTGGTGGCACGCCATGCTTCAGGGATTCGAGAATTTCTTCGCGGAAATTGCGCGGCGCCTTGTATTCGTCCTTACCAGGAAGGCGGAACTTTTCCGTATCCAAGCCGCTGAAACCGTTTTCAATGTTGAAATCAGGAAATTGCGGCATGCCGGGAAGCGGCGTCATCGAGCCGTAAGGGAGAAACCGCCCCTGACGGAAGAGCCGAGTCATCGGCATATTGCCGATCTGTCCGCGCTGCGCCATTTGTTGCATCGCCGATTGCATCTGCTGTTGAGACTGCGACAGGCGATCGAGAGCGGTTTGCTCGGGCGGCACCGCGCC
>DATBEY010000270.1:0-3979 GCA_036558765.1 Binatia bacterium
CTGCAGGACCATTTAGGGATCTGACGCTCGGCCGCTGGAGGAAATTCGCAATTACCCCGGCGAACGGTCGTCCTCAAAATGCATCTCCCGAGGGAGCGAAATATCAAGCCGCTTCGCCAGCCTTTGGAGGAATGCTTTGCCACTTTCGGAGGGCTCTTTGCCGATGCCGAAGAGGGAGGCCGCCACATCTTCCGTCGTCTTGACGTGCTGGGGCAAAATGGGATCCTGCTGCAGAACGGTTTGAAAATATGTCCGGGCCAAGCTGAGCTTGGCCTGTTCCTGATAATGCTTTACCATGCCGCGGTTCACGCCAAAAAAAACCAGAGCCACCAACGCGCTGGTGCTCACGGCAATACCGGCCGCTTGCCAATAGCCCTCGAAGATTGGAAAAGGATCGCGTAGCAGGAGCAACGCGCTGAGCTGAATTAAACAGGCAAGCAGGATTAATATTGCTCCAGTGACGAACTCAGCCTTCTGGGCTGCGAGACTCTGGATCTGGGTTAGGTTGAATTCGAGATAGGTCTGCGACACTTTGGCAATCAAATCGGGCGAAAGGCGGGCCACTCCCTTGAGCACGAACATCAGTCCGGCGAAACCTAAAATCGCTGACACGATACTGAAAAACCGATCGATCAGCACTGATCTAATCCTGCAGTAAAAAATTCCTGTTTTTCCGGCTGACCGGCGCGCGCAGACGAGACTGATATCTTAACTACCGCTCGAGCGCCGGTTTAGGTGAGCCGGAATCCCTAGGTGAGCGGTTGACTACGCAGCGCGACAGGCGAGACCTGTGATCCCCCTCCTGCCGCGCTATTCTATTTAATCGAAACTAATCTTTCGGCTGCGAAACGAACCGCAAGTACGGTTTGACGGTTTTAAAGCCCTGTGGATATTTCTTCTTCGCGTCGTCATCGGAAACCGCCGTCGGAATAATGACATCCTGACCCGGCTTCCAATTTACCGGTGTGGCCACACTGTGTTTTGCGCTGACCTGCACAGAATCCAGCAGGCGCAACACTTCATCGAAATTGCGGCCGCTACTCATTGGGTAAATGAGCATCGCCTTGATCTTTTTGTCTGGCCCGAGCACGAATACAGCGCGCACCGTCTGATTGTCCGCCGCGGTTCGTTTGCCGGCTACTTCGCTCGCCGGGAGCATATCGTAAAGCTTCGCGACTTCCAGGTCGGCGTCGCCGATAATCGGATATGTGGGCGCGTGACCCGTGGCATCGTGAATATCCTTCGACCAGCCTTTGTGATCACTCACTGGATCGGCGCTCAGTCCGATGATCTTGCAATTGCGTTTGTCAAATTCGGGTTTGAGCCCGGCCATGTAACCGAGCTCGGTCGTACAAACCGGGGTGTAATCTTTCGGATGAGAAAAAAGAATCGCCCAACTGTTGCCGATCCAATCGTGGAAATTAATCTTGCCTTCGGTCGTGTCAGCGGAAAAATTTGGGGCCACATCCCCTATTCGAAGAGCCATTGCTTGTCTCCTTTCGGCGCAGAATATTTTTGATGTTTACCGGTAGCGCGAATCGCACGGTTCGTCAATACAAGGTTGATCCGGTTCGCCGATCTCGAACGGCTCAATTTCTTATGGATGCACGCTTTCCAGGAACCAGTCGGTGGGAATTTCATGACCGATGCCGCGAGACTTCGCTTCTGAAAATACGGCCGCGCCGACCGCCGCGAACTGAAGGCCGACTCCGATGTTATTCAGAAAACAGGTTGATTCGTCGGCGCTCTGCCGCCCGGACGCTTTACCCGCAACTAGTTCCTTTAGCGCCGGGGCCGCGAGCCAAAACGGATGGTCGACGTTGACTTCATGGGCGTGCGCCGGCCCTTTTTTAATAATGTCGATCGCGTCATGAGCGGCAATGCCTGCCTCGCCATAGCCTGCGATGTAATTCGCTGGTGCATGTTGATGTGCGTGAATCACCAGGCGATCGACTTTACGAATCGTATCGTCGCCCAACTCGGGCACTCGGACGCAGGTGAGATGGAGTCCGGGCTTCACCCAATCCGCGCTGACGACTCGAGTCAATGAATTCGTCGTGGTAGCGATGATATCCGCATCACGAATCGCTTCGGCCGGAGACTCCGCTGCACGCACCTCGGCCTTCACCTTCCCCTGCATTTCCTTGACAAACAGGTCAAGGTTCGCTTTCGTCGGGCTGAACACGTTCACCCGCGTCAGCGGACGCACGGCACACATAGCCGGAAGATGGCTGCCCGCCTGCCAGCCCGAGCCAAAGAGGGCCATCGTGTGCGCATCTTCCCGCGCCAAATAACGCGCGGCAAGCGCGCTGCTCGAAGCGACACGCATGCGCTGCACGACGCCGTCGGGAAACATCGCCAGGGGCTCGCCGTTTATGGTCGAGAACAGCATAACGAACCCGACGTATTTGTCGCCCGGCGCTGCGGGTATTTTGGTTTTGATCGTCCGATTTCCTTGCTGATTCCAGCGGATAATGTCCGAGTTCACGCGCATCGCGACGACCGGCGGGTCGTACAAGCCCGCTTCCATGGACTTGAAAGCGTAAACGCCGGCTTCGTTGGACGATGGCATCACCAAATCGGTGCGTGGCCGATTAATCGCGGTACCTGTATCCCAGGAACGATAAGCCTTTTCTAAAGCTCCGATACAAACCTCGATCGAAAGAAACGATTGGATCTCTTCATTGCTGAGTATGAGCATGCTGCTGGCATATCAACGCACCGTGCGACCGTCAACAAACCGACAGAAAAATTCGCCGCTTTCTTGACCCCATGTGAGCGATCCGGATAGTTTGACGGCTGGAGGAACAGCAATGAAGCCTAAGACAATCGCCTTATTGCATCCGGGCAACATGGGAGCCACGATCGGAGCCGCAGCTCGGGCGGGCGGCACACGAGTGCTTTGGGCGTCACAAGGCCGAAGTAACGCCACGCGACGGCGCGCCGAACGGGCTGGCTTAATCGATGTCGGAGATATACCGAGCGCACTCGCCGAAAGCGAAGTGCTGCTCTCGATCTGCCCTCCCCACGCAGCTCTGAGCGTCGCCCACGAAGTTGCGGCAACCAAATTCCAGGGAATTTATGTCGATGCTAACGCTGTCTCTCGCGCCACCGCCGAAGAAATCGGCCGGATCGTGAGCCAAGCCGGCGCTCGCTTCGTTGACGGCGGAATCATCGGGTCGCCGGTTAAACAGGCCGGCACCACACGGCTATATCTTTCGGGCGCCGAAGCGGGGCGAATCGCCGAGCTCTTCACCGGCACCCTCCTCGATGCCCGTGCAATAGGTGATCAACCCGGCGCCGCATCGGCTTTGAAGCTTGCTTATGCCGCATGGACGAAATGCAGCGACGTTTTGGCGATTGCGATCCGCGCCTACGCCAATCGTGAAGGCGTGGATGCGGCATTGTTGGAGGAGTGGGCTATCTCTCAACCGGCACTAGCAAAGAAATGCGATCGCGCAGCCAGCGTCGCGGTGCCAAAAGCGTGGCGCTACGTGGGCGAAATGCAGGAGATTGCCGAAGCATTCAAAAGCGCCGGCTTACCCGGCGGTTTTCACGAGGCGGCGGCGGAGCTGTGCCAACAGCTCGTCAGCTTTAAAGATCAAACTGATCCTCCTCCGAACGTCGCGACCGTGCTTCAAATCCTGGCCGCAAAACCAGCTGGGGCGAGATAGATGGATTGGAATAGGCTGCCCTTTGACTTACGCGAGGCGCTCCTGTAGGAAGCTCACGACACCAGGAGATCACATCAATGCTTATGGACAAATTCGGCTATGTGTTATCGGAAATTCCCGCACTGATTTTTATCGTTTGGTTCGCGGTCAGATATTTTCAGTTCCGCCGGCGGCAAAAAAATCAACCCAGCTACTCCGAAACGGATAGACAGCTGCTTTTCGGCGTTCCCCGGCAGCGTCCGGCAAAAAACGCCGTTTACCTTCGGTTGGCGCTCGCCATCATTGCCGTCACGACGATCGGCGTG
>DATBEY010000271.1:0-2230 GCA_036558765.1 Binatia bacterium
TCTTCGCGCATTCCTGCTCGCAGGCCTTCGGCCAGCGCTTGGATCGAGCGATCGGTCAGCTCGGAGGCAAATCGAATGCGTTCGATTTCTTCCGCGCTTCTGATGGTGCGCATCATGCGCACCTTGCCACTGAGGTCGACAAAGATCGCGCCGGGATAGCTTTCACGTAGCTGGTTATAAACCTGATAGGAGATCGAGCCCGCTAGACCGATCTTTTTTGATGCCAAACCGCGCTCGCGAAAAAGCTCGACGACGCTGCGCGTGGTATTCGCTCCTGCCCAGCGCACATCCTGGATCCACGAGAGCACCCGCGCCATTGGGTAATGATTGAATAGCTGCATCAAAATCACCGGATCTTTGCCGGTTTGCATGAGCAAATAAGCCTCTCGGCTGCTCGGCCAATCGCTTAGCCAGTAAATATCGGACGCATATCGTCCCGTGCCGTAAAAAAGCAGCGCGTCAACGCCTTCGTCGGCCATGAGTTGGTATACGGCCGTGTGTCTTCGTCGGATTTCTGCGTCGGAAAATGTCGGGTAATCGGATCTTTGCCGCATGGATTTTTGCCTCCAGGAAATTTCGATGAGACGCGGTTCGACCGAAGTTTGCTCGTTCTCTGTATCATCCGAAACGGTACCGGGCAACGCTCAACGAATCATCTTAGCGCCACCAGCCTGGACATTTTGCTGACTGCGTGCGAGTCTCCAAGAATCGATTTCCAACAGCAGGAGGCTTGCATGACAGTATTTCTCAGCGTCCACCGATTGCTTGTCGCCTTACTTCTTGCGCTGATTTTTGCGAGCAGCGGCGCTTGGGCGCAATCCGGCAAAAGTGAGTATCAACCGCACGTGGGTCAGGAGGGTAAGGATGTCATTTGGGTGCCGACGCCGCAGGCCCTGGTTGAAAAGATGCTCGATATGGCGAAGGTCACGGCAAAGGATTACGTCATCGATCTTGGATCCGGTGATGGCCGAACCGTGATTACCGCTGCAAAGCGAGGCGCTAAAGCGCTCGGCATCGAGTACAATCCCGATATGGTCGAACTGTCCAAACGCAATGCCGCGAAAGCAGGAGTGAGCGACAAAGCGAGTTTCGTCAAGGCGGATCTGTTCGAAGCGGATCTTTCTCCCGCGACCGTGATCACCATGTTCCTGCTGCCGGATATCAATCTGAAGCTGCGCCCGAAAATCCTCAACTTAAAGCCTGGGACGCGAATCGTTTCCAACTCATTTACAATGGGTGATTGGAACGCGGATGATACGGCGGTCGTCAAGGAGGGCTGCGCCTCCTATTGCACCGCCTATCTCTGGATTGTGCCGGCCAAGGTAGAAGGGACTTGGCAGCTTGGCGACGGGACGCTCACCTTGAAGCAAACCTATCAGATGCTTTCGGGGACGCTCAACCGCGGTGGTAATGCCGTTCAGATCGCCAATGGCAAGCTCGACGGCGATCGCATCACTTTCAATTCGGAACAAGCGCTCTACACCGGCCGGGTCACGAGCAGCGGCATGGAGGGGACGATCAGCACGGGCGGCGAATGGAAAGCTGTCCATGCGGGGCGATAGGTGCAATCGCGGCATGTTTGATCTCTCGCCGTGTCGATTATTCCCGAGACACTGATGCTGATCCGCCGCACGCTTTCAACCGGCGCGATCGCCATGATCTTCTCTTTGAGCATCATCGCGCCAATTTTTGGACAATCCTCAACGCGCGAATACGCGCCCAAATCCGGGCAACCCGGTAAAGACGTCGTCTGGGTGCCCAACCCGGATGTGATGGTGCAGAAGATGCTCGATATGGCGCACGTCACACGGGATGATTACGTCGTCGATCTCGGTTCGGGCGATGGACGGAACGTGATCGCTGCGGCCAAGCGTGGCGCTCGCGCTCATGGTATCGAATATGACGCCGACCTTGTGGAGCTTGCGAAACGGCTCGCCGCCAAGGAAGGAGTCCGCGATCGAGCGACTTTCGAGCGCGGCGATGTCTTCACGACAGATTTCTCCAAGGCCACCGTGATCATTTTATTCCTCACACCCGAAATGAATATTCGCCTGCGGCCGAAACTGCTGAGCCTCAAACCGGGCTCCCGAGTCGTGGCAAACTATTTCGCCATCGGCGATTGGAACCCCGACGAGATCGCCACCAACATAGAGCATTGTGAGCGTTTCTGCACCGCACGTTTGTGGATTGTCCCCGCCCAGGTTGCGGGGAAATGGCAAATGCCCCAAGG
>DATBEY010000272.1:0-4479 GCA_036558765.1 Binatia bacterium
AAGGTGTATCCTAAATACGCTGCATCGACATTGCCGGCCAAGAGAGCCTGCGATACGACCGAATTGTCTCCCAATGCCCGGAGCTGAATTTTGTCGCGCTCCGGCTGCAGTCCCCAGTAGTCGAGGGTCAGCATCGTGAAAATCCAAGCGCCGCCACTCAGACTATTCACGCCGAGGCTCTTATTCTTCAATTCTGCCGGTGTCTTGATTTTTGGGTTGGCGACGAAAGTTCCGGTTAGCTTATTGATGAACCCAGCCGCAAACACCAGGTCAGCGCCTTCGGCAATCGCTCCAAGATTGGCACCCGAAACGGATCCCCAGTGCAACAGGGACTCTCCTGAACTCAACGCCGACATGCCTACCGGACCGTTACGGACCTGGACCAGGTTCACATCTAATCCATACTTACGAAATAGGCCTTGGTCTTGAGCAATGTAAAGCGCGCCTTCGCGCTCGCTCAAGGAGCCGGTGGTCATGACCACCTTGGTAAGAGGCGCGGCGGCATGCGCTCCCGGTAAGGCGAGCATCAGCACCACAACGCAAAGCATGAGCAAATAGGTGACCGAAACTCTCATGGTTACACGCTCCTGAAAGGAACCACGGGACACAACATTCGCGTTACAAACCATTTGCCAGGTCTGCTATATCCCAAATTCGCTTCCTGTCAATAAGACTTCGTTCTCGCCGCAGTTCATATTGACAGAATAGGCACCATCGAATACTTTTCATTCAAGTATCGGCGCCGGCAACGTTGGCGAAAACACAGGAGGAGCAATGGCCTACGATCTAGTCATCAGGAACGGAAAAATAATCGATGGTTCCGGGCTGCCGGGCTTTCACGGTGACGTCGCGGTGAGCGGCGGTCGGATCGTCGACATCGGACGAGTCGAGGGTGAAGCGCGGCGCGTCGTCGAGGCGGACGGCTTGGTTGTGGCTCCCGGAATTATTGACAACCACACGCACTACGACGCGCAAGTCACCTGGGACCCGCTCTGCACGTACTCTTGCTATCACGGTGTAACCACTGTCGTGATCGGTAACTGCTCACTGGCGATGGCGCCGGCGCACAAGGAAGACCGGGACAATCTCGCCGGCGTTTTGTCTCATGTCGAGGCGATTCCGCTCGAAGCGATTCAAGCCGGAGTCCGATGGTCATGGGAAACCATTCCGCAGTATCTCGATGCGCTCGACCAGCGACTCGGCTTGAACGTGGCTTCTCTCATCGGCCATTCCGCCGTGCGGCGCTACGTTATGGGCGACTCAGCTCAGGAGCGGCACGCCACGGACGAAGAGATCGCCGCAATGAAGGCGATCGTCCGTGAGGGAATCGAGGCCGGCGCAGTGGGCGTTTCGTTCGAGCGCAACCCGCGTCATTTCGATTGGGACGGACGGTTGGCGCCCACCAATCTCGCTGCTGACTCGGAAATTTTCGCCGTGGCGAGCGTGGTCGATGAGGTCGGCTGCGGCGTCATCCAGTTTGGCGGGGATCGCAAGCTCGGCACCGAAGTCGCCAAAAAAACGCGCTGTCCCGTTTTTTACGGCAATATCACCCAGGCGGCGGTGGCTCCCGATCGGTGGCGCAAGCAGCTCGAAGAAACCGAAAGTCTGATGCGCCAGGGACATCGCGCTTACCAGTTCGTTATGCCGCGTCCCGGTGACCTGCGCTATACGCTCAAGACCGCGCAGCACTTTGACGCCATGGCGACCTGGAAGAAGGTCATGTTGCTTCCTCGCGAGATGCGCATGCAGGCCTTCCGTGATCCGGGAACCCGCGCCAAGCTACACAAAGAGGCGGTGCAGACGCCGATCAACCCCAATCTCGCCGGCGACTTTACGCGCCGATGGGATTTGCAGTTCGTATTCAAGCCGGCGCTGGCTAAAAACGAATGCCTGATAGGAAAAAGCGTTGCTGAGATTGCCCGGGAGCAGAACAAAGACGTACTCGATGCTTTCCTGGATCTCGCGCTCGAAGAAAACCTGGAAACGGAATTTGAACGGCGCGAGGTGAACAGTGACGAGGCCGCGATGAAAGCCTTGCTCACGAGCCCGTACACCATTGTTGGGCAGTCCGACGGCGGAGCTCACGTGGTTTTTCGCACAGACTACAGTTATTCGACTTATCTCTTGTCCCACTGGGTTCGCGAAAAAGAGATCATGTCGCTGGAAGACGCCATCCGCAAGCTCACATTCATTCCTGCATCACTTTTCGGCTTGTATGACCGTGGTCTGGTTCGCCAGGGAATGGCCGCGGACTTGATGGTCTTCGATCCTGCGAGCATCGCGCCGCTGGAACCGGGCGAGGCTTACGATCTGCCGGGAGGTTCCCGGCGGCGTAAGCAGCTCGCGAAAGGCATCGAGATGACGGTGGTGAACGGGGAAGTGCTCATCGAAAAAGGCGAGCACACCGGAGCTTACCCCGGCAAAGTGGCGCGCAGCGCACACGTTCCGCACTGATCGCTTACCACCAAGATCCCGAAGGACACGAAGTTTAGGCTTAAGGGCGGAGTTATCCGGCCCTCCGCAAGAACTTCGTGTCTTCATGCACCTCGTGGTAAAATTCTCAACAGAGATGGAAGCACCAATTAAACAGTATCGGATCGAAGAATACGTCATCGCGGACGAACCGTTTTACGTTCCAAACTTCGATGAAGTAGAGATTTTTGAAGCAGCTTACCGGCAGCGGATTCCGGTGTTGCTGAAAGGACCGACGGGCACGGGCAAAACTCGCTTCGTCGAATATATGGCGTGGAAGCTCGGTCGCCCGGTGACGGTGGTCAGGAATACGACAAAGCAAACCTCTCCACGGCCCACAGCCAATGGAGCTGTCCCGCTCGTGACCGTTGCCTGTCATGAAGACTTGACCGCCAGTGATTTGATCGGCCGCTATCTGCTCGATGCCCACGGTACCACGTGGATCGATGGCCCACTCACGCGGGCCGTGAAAGCCGGCGGGATATGCTATCTCGACGAAGTGGTCGAGGCGCGTAAGGACACGACGGTGATTATTCATCCACTTACGGATCACCGGCGCCTGCTGACGATCGATAAGCTCGGCGAAGTTATCGAAGCCGCCGACGGATTTCTCTTGGTGGTGTCTTACAATCCGGGTTATCAGAACGTTCTGAAAGACCTCAAACATAGCACGCGGCAGCGCTTCGTTGCCCTTGAGTTCGATTTTCCTGAACCGGCGCATGAGACGAAAATCATCGCCCATGAATCGGGCATCGATATCGAAACTGCTGCGCAATTGGCCAAGCTCGGCCAGCGTGTGCGCAATCTGCGCGAGCATGGACTCAAGGAAGGCGCCAGCACACGTGTGCTGATCTATGCCGGACGTTTAGTAAAGGAAGGAATCGCGCCGCGCCGCGCTTGCCACGTGGCGGTGACCTGGGGCATTACCGACGACCCCCAGGTGCAACGAAGCCTTGATGAGGTGGTGGCGGCGATTTTCCCGTGAAATGTCCGCAACCGCGCAAGGAATTTTAATCCGCGTTTCCTACCGCGACGTGAAGCCGAACGATATCTCTATCAGTCGGGACCTTGTTGCTGACAGTTTGTCATTTCGAGCCAAAAGCGAGAAATCTTTCTCTGGTAGTAGCTGAAAAATGCAACATCTCTCGCTGCCCTCGAGATGACAAGTCAAGGCCTCGGTGCATTGCGATTCTCAGCGCGCGATCATGTAAAAAGAGTTAAAATTAATGAATGCAAATGATGCAAATAATTTATCAGCCATAGAGCTCGGGTCGGTCCGGGACATGCTGCGATTGTACTGCCAGGCACTGGCGGGTCGGAGCATCGAGCTACACGATCTTAGTCAACTGCTGGAGAAAGAGATCGGCTGGTCGCGCACCGACGTCGCGACTACGGACGGGAGTGTGATTTTCTTGCCGGCGATGATCGATCGGTTCGATGAAGCGGCAGAAAATTTCGCTTTTCTTAAAGTCATGTTGACTCAGCAGACCGGCCATCTGGAATTTGGCAGCTTTGAATTCGAATACAGCCGCCCTTCAACTCGATTCGAGGATCTCCGGCCGAAGTTGACGCCGCTTCCGGAATATCATGATCATGACCATGGGCACGAAGCCGATCACGACCGGCCGAGCGTGACGGAACTCACTCGATTTTTTAAATTATTTCCGCACAAGCGTTCGGCGTTGGACATTTTTTCCCTGCTCGAAAGCAGCCGCGTGGAAGCCAGGGTAATGCATGAGTACCCCGGCCTGGCCAAACTGTACGAGCGACAGCGCCAACGGGTTCTGGCGCTCCGCCCTGAAATCATTTTTCTTCCAGCGCGCGAGGCACTGATCGAATTTATGATCCGTCTCAGTCTGGGTGCGGGTGAGATCAAAATCCCGACGAATTGCAGAACCATCGGCCGCGACCTGCGGCGGCTGGTGAGCCTGATCGCCGAGGTTGGCGCCACTGTGGAAGATTGCGCCGAGGCGACAGTCAGGACTTACAATTTGCTGGCCAGGGTGA
>DATBEY010000273.1:0-5486 GCA_036558765.1 Binatia bacterium
TGCGGCCGAAATCGCGGTCTTTTTTGAAGAGCGCAATGCCTTCGAGATGAGCCTTCACATAGTTCATGATCTTCTCGCGGTCGCTCTTGATGCTCGCGCGCCGAGTCGTAATCTCCATCCACGGATAATCGAGTTCCTTGGCGGCATCCCACAGCATGGGAAAGCCTAATTTCCGCGCCGTACCGTAGCCCGGATGCGACAATGCCGCGGCATCCACAACGCCGGACTTGAGAGCGGCGATGCGCTCCCCGTCGCCGCCCATCTGGATGAATGTCAGATCCCGATCCGGGTTCAACCCTTTTTTCTTCGCTATGGACTTGACCAAGAAATCGGTCAACGAGCCAAGGCTCGATACCGCAATTTTCTTTCCTTTCAGATCTTCGACTCTTTTGATCTCCGGCTTTACCATCAACGCGTGAACCACGCCGGGCATCGTGTGCGCGAGAATCGACATGTCCGAGCCGGCAAGATTCGCGGCAATAACCGTTGGCGTCGCAATCGGACAGACGTCGATATTGCCGCTGATCAGCGCTTTGGATGCGATACCTGAACCATTGATTGTGATGACTTCGCCGTCGAGTCCATACTTGGCGTAGAGATTGGCTTCCTGCGTGACAAAAATAATGATGTTGGCGACACCGACTGACGGCACGCCGACGCGTATTTTTTTGAGCTTGGTTTGCGCGTAGCTGCGGTCCGGCAATGAGACTAGCGCCAGCATCGCGCTGATCAAGCAAACTACCAATCCACGCATACAAATCTCCTGCTCGCGAAGGCTCATACCATCTGCATATAGACGTCGACCAAAGCCGGGCGCTTCTCTTCCTTGATGACCTTGATCGCGCGTTCAACCGCGGGCCGAATCTGATCCGGCTCCGTGATCGGTCCCTCGCCATGAACACTGAAAGTGCGAGCCAGGTTGGCAAAATCAACCGGCGGCTTCGCCATTTCCATACCGACCAATTTATTTTCCACCGGCCGGCCGCGGTGCAGCGCAACCTTTTCCTGGTGTTCGACATCGTTGTAATAAACGCGGTTGTTGGTCATCACCGTCAAGAGCGGCACACCGGTATTGGCAGCCGTCCACAACGAACTTGGCGTGTAGAGCATCTCGCCGTCGCGCTGCAGATTAATGCAGATTTTGCCGGTACCGCGATACGGCAGTGAGGCGCCGACGGATGCGGCGGGACCGTAACCCAAGCCTCCGCCGCCGTAGCCGCCGAGAAACAGACCCGGCTTGTCCCAAGTCCATAAACGGCTTGGCCATCCGCGAAAGGCTCCCGCAACCAACAGCCAGTCCTCATTCTTGATCGCTTGCCAAATCTCATGGGCCAAACGTGGCGGGGCGATCGGCCGTTCGTCCCAGCGCTTTTTCAAATCGGCCTGCCAGCGCGCGTGCACTTCTTCATGCTGCCCCGCCAGTGCTTTGCGACGGTCATCGACTACGCTCTTGGAAAATTTGCCCTGCTTTTTGATTTCTTCGGCGAGGGCAGGCAGAAAAACTCGGGTGTTGGCGACGATCGGCAGATCCACCGGCGCCAGTTCCTGAAAATCGCTCGTCCAGCCCCGCACGACAATGTCTTTGAGCGTGACGTTGATCACTTTGCAGCCCGGTTTGGTCGCCGGCACGTTGGCGTGGGTGTTGGGATCGCTGCGCACGAGCGCACCAAACAGATCGGTAACATCGAGGCCCATGATCACGTCGGCATTGGCGATCAGCTCGCGATTTCTGCCGGTGAGATTGAGCGCGTGCGTATTGGGGAAATTCAAACGCGCGCCGAGATCGATCACCGGTATGGACAACAAATCGGCGAGCGCAACGAGACTCAGCACCGCTTCGTTGTTGCGGCCGACATAATCGGCGAGGATCACGGGGTTTTGCGCCGACGACAAAAGCTGCGCCGCTTCCTTGATCGCTTCATAGTCGGCTTGCAGCGGCGCCGCGGGGCGAAATCGCTTCGGGTCGGGCAAGGAAATTTCTTTTTCAATCGCGGCTTCCTGATCGCTGACATCGAAGCACAGGTACACGGGCCCGCCAGGATCGCTCATGGCGATCCGATAGCCGCGCATGATCGATGACGGAAACGCTTCCACGCCTACCGGCTGGTCGTCCCATTTCACGAAATCGCGCACGAGATTACCTTGAACTTGCGCCGTGTGGATCCAATCGATCCAGGGGCGGCGCTTGCTCGAATTCATGGGACCGGTCCCGCCCATCACCATGACCGGCGTGTGATCGCACCAGGCATTGTAAATCGCCATCGAGGCGTGCTGCAGGCCGACGACGTTGTGTACGATGGCCGGCATAATTTTTCCCGTGGCCTTCGCATATCCGTGCGCGACCGCGACGGCGATCTCCTCATGGCAACATAAGATCATTTCCGGATTAGGAGTGCGGCCGCTTTCGTAATTGACGAGCGAGTCGTGAATGCCGCGAAAACTCGAGCCGGGGTTGAGTGAAACGTATTCGATGCCGAGAATTTTAAGCAGGTCGACGACTAGATCGGAACCGTATCGAGCAGCCATAACTCCTCCTGTGGGTACATTGATTGGGCAGGTTTCAAAAAGTTTTCTCGCGCCAAAATGAACTGTCATTTCGACCGAAGAGAGAAATTCTTCCGGAAAGATCCCTCACATCCGTTCGGGATGACAGCCATGGGCCTTAGGTCAGCAAAATCATCGTCCTTGCAATTCAGCGCACGCCCTCGCCTATGGTTCAACTGGTGATTCTTCAAAAAAAGCGCGCTGTCAGACTGCGTCATGTCTGCAGCGCGCCAGAGTCAGACCAGCAAGTCGCTCCCTATTGCAACGGGTGCGGGATATCGATGTCGTAGAGATTTTTGACGTTGGTGTACACAAGCTTTTTGCGAATATCCTGCGGCAAGTGGCCGAGATCGCGATCGATGTATTTTTTCGACTCCGGCCAGGTGGAGTTGCCATGCGGGTAATCATTGGACCACATGCAGTTGTCTTGTCCCCACCATTCGAAGTTGTGCCCCGCCACAGTGTCGCGGAAGAACGTACCGAAGATTTGGTTTTTAAAATATTCGCTGGGATTTTTTGTGAATGGCGGCGGGTTCACCTTTTTGAAGCGATTATAGTAGTAATCCCACTGCTGCATCATGAAAGGCATCCAGCCGATCTCGTTTTCGACGCTGACGATTTTGAGCTTCGGATAGCGCTCCAGCACGCCATAAAAAATCAGTTCAAAAATGTCGTCGATGATTTCCTTCAATTTTAAATTTACGCTGCCGCGATAGGCCTCGACTCCCGTGCGTTTGTTGCCGAAGACAGATTCCTTGTGATAGCCGTGCCCGGTCAGGATGTGCAGGTGCACCGGTAGGTTGAGATCCTGGGATGCCGCCCAATATCGGTCGTAATGTTCGGAGTGAAAAGGCAGATCGGGGTGCGGCGCCTGCCAGATGATCGACCCCTTCATGCCGGCCTTGGCGCAGCGCTCCAGTTCCTTCACCGCCTCATCGATGTTGTAGACGGAAACCGCGGCAATGCCGATCAGCCGTTTTGGCGATGTCCGACAATAGTCGATCAGCCAGTCGTTGTACGCGCGAAAGCTCACTTCCTGAAGCTTCGCGTCATCCATCGCGAAATGCGGCAAGAGGTAAGTCGGGTATAACACCTCGGCGCTCAGACCGTCGGTCTCCATTTCTTTGATGCGATGTGAAGGATCCGATCCGCCTGGATGGGTTTGAAAGCTGCTGCCCACCTCTAATTTGGGAAAGCGCGGTACTTGATCCTTGTATGATTGCGGCGCCCGCTCGGCGAGAATCTCCGAGGGCTCCATGACGTGCGAGTCTGAGGAAATTAATACTTCGAATCCTGCATCGCCGTTGCCACCCATAAGCTGTCCTCCTTGGCTGTGGACTGTCGATATCAAGCTATTCGGAGGTCTACCACCAAGGGCGCCGAAGGGTCAAGTTGGCGAACTGGAGTTTGGAGTACTGGAGTAGTGGAGTATTTGCGTCTCGGCCCGTTAATCCCAAACTCCACCATTCCAATGGTTTTAGAACAGTCCTTCCTTCTCAAGTTTTCGGACCATGCGATCATCTATGATGTCTTCGACCCTGAGCTTGCGGATGGGCTCGCTGGTTTTTCCGAGCAAACGAATCACGTTCCGCAGACCCTCCGCGTTGGGATAAATTTTCCTGTCGTAAAGCGTGCGCATCATCTCGTAACCGGCTTGGGCATCGTCGATTTTGGACAGGCGCAGCTCTCGGGTAAGCGTTTTGACCACGGCCGCTTTGTTGCCAGGATTGTTGACGTAAGTGATCGCCTCGACCATCGCGCGCAGAGTGCGCTCGGGAATTTCCGGTGTGCGGTCGATGAGGCTGCGCTTGGCGATCATGCCGAGCCCCTGATAGGGGATGCCCATTTTCATCAGGTCGCCGAGCATGCGGTAGCCTTGGCGTTCCAGTTGTGCGCCGTAAGCATAGCCGAGATAGCCGCCGTCGATGATGTTTTGCGTGATCGCTTGCGCCAGCACGGATTGATCGCCGATGATGCGAAACTGAATGTTGTCGCGTTCGGGATTGAGGCCCCAGTGCTCGAAGGCGAGCATGGAAAACATCCAAACTCCGCCGCCGATACTTTGCACGCCGACTCGCTTGCCTTTCAAATCCGCCGGCGTTTTGATGCTCGGGTTGACCATAAACGCGCCGTCGAGCTTGTTGATTAAACCGGCGATATAAGCCAGATCCAAACCGCCCGCCATGGCGCCGAGCGATGTGCCGGTCGCCGAGCCGACATGAAACTGGGTCTCGCCAGCCGCGAGTGCCGACATGCCGACCTGGGCATTGCGAACGTTTACAATGGTCGGATCGATGCCGTACTTGTGAAAAATTCCCGCATCGCGGGCAACCCAGAGAATGCCGCTGCGTTCGTTCAAGCCGCCGAAAGTGTAAATGACTTTGTAGGGCGCCGATGCCGCGCGCGCTGCGAGCGGTAGAAAAATCATTAACAGAAACAGTGCAACTCCGCCGCGGCAAAGCCTGCGGTATGTCATCGCTCCTCCTTAGCGTTACGGATTTCTTCTACTACTCCCGCGTAAACCTAAGTTGCAAGAGACAAAGTTCCGCTAGACGAGAAAAAACGAGTTTGTAATCTGGCTCATCGGCGATCAAAGACCAGCCTGCCGGACCTGCGCTCGGGCAAGGCGTCAGAAAAATTCCTCGCCGACGCCAGCCTCTTATACCGTTAAGAAATAAAATCCCTCGGTCCTGCGGTCCGCTCGCTTTGACAAACGAGGTCACCGGGGGATTTATCCTTCGTTGCTGCGAACCCGCACAGCTCATTCTGTATTGTGCCCGTTGACTCATGAAATACTCTGCAAAAGCTTCGCCTGGGTTGCATCGCCCCTCGATACACGAACTGCGCTACTCGGAGAATCGGCTTTAGACCGACCATCCTGAGTAGGCAGCGCCCACGCTGCTGTATCGAAGGATATGCCGCTCGCGCTAATCAGCGACCCT
>DATBEY010000274.1:0-4400 GCA_036558765.1 Binatia bacterium
CGCTCGGTTTTGTCCGGCGTCGCAGCAAAGCCCATTTCGTTGATCCAGATTGGCTCGTCCTCTCCGGGGTTCTGATTATCAGCTATGAAACGGCGATACCCCGCATCAAGATAGTTTTCCACGACCACGTCCTCCTTTGTCCAGGTTTCGGGATAGGCATGAAAAGCGGTGATGTCGTAATAGCGGGCGTAGCCGCTTTGAACAATCGGCCGTAGCCAGTCGTCATCGGGAAATACAAAGCCGCCCAGAATCACCTGAGCGTCAGGATCCGCAGCGCGGATCGCGACGGACGCATAACGTAGAGTTTCTTTGTACTGATCAACGGAACCGTCCCACCAGAATGGCGCGTTCTCTTCGTTGTAGATCTCGTAGGACAACACGTTGGGATAGTCGCGCAGTGCATAGGCCAGATTGTAGACAAATTGATACCACGCTCGGTAATCTGCAGGCGGATTGTTCCAGTCCACCTTATCGACGCCAGGCGCGCCGGCCCAGCGCGGCGTGTAACCGATATACGGTCGAAGTTTGATATCGTATTGGGCCGCCAATTTAACGAAGTTTTTCAGCCAGTCGAAATCATACTGGCCTTTGGCCGGTTCATAATCATCCCATCCAAGGCTGCAGCGTAGCACATCGATGCCGAGTTCTTGGAGCAACTGAAAATCCTTCGCCACCTCTCCTAGATCTTCACCCTTGTCGTAGTCTTCGAGAACGGCGAAAGAGACCGACTTAGTTCCGGATTCGTTTTCGAGTGCGGGAAAGTAGTGACAACCGACGATCCAGTTGCACAGGAGCAAAGTGCTCAGCAGAAACCCCAATCGCCGCGTCATCACGGTGCTTCGAAGGGCATACATGGCGCGCTTGCTTGCCGATTCCGAACTATTTTCATACAGATCGAGCAGCAATCAACGACAGGTCTTTTATTAAGTGCGGTTTTTCGCTAATGCTACCCGGAGCCGCCACGCATGCAGCTTCAGCTCAATCTGTAACAGAATCACAAGGAGATCCAGTGAAAACGACTGCCGCAAAAAATCTTGTTGATGCGAAAATTCGCCGGACGGAGAAATCCCGGATTGACCGGCCGGAAAAATTGGGCAAGCCGCAAATGAAGTGGGGCAGCGATGTGGTCGCGGAAGTCGTCCGCCGGCTGGATTTGAAATACATCGCGCTCGTGCCGGGCGCCAGCTATCGCGGTTTTCATGACAGCATTGTGAATTATCTCGGCAACACCAATCCACAAATGGTGATCTGTCTTCATGAAGAGCACGCCGTGTCCATCGCCGATGGCTACGGCAAGGTTACTGAAGAACCTATGGCGGTAGCGCTTCATTCGAACGTGGGACTGATGCATGCGAGCATGCCGATCTTCAATGCCTGGTGCGATCGTACCCCGATGATCATCTTTGGCGCCACCGGTCCGGTGGATGCGCATCGTCGCCGGCCATGGATCGACTGGATTCACACCTCCAAAGATCAGGCGTCAATGATTCGCAATTACAGCAAATGGGATGATCAGCCCGCATCGCCTCAAGCCGCAGTGGAAGCGGTTCTCCGGGCCAACCAGATCACCCGAAGCGCGCCGCGCGGTCCGGTCTATATCTGTCTCGACGCCGGACTTCAGGAAGCACAGCTTACCGAGGAAATTCTGGTCCCGGATGTGACGCGCTTTGCGCCGGCGCCCTCTCCCGCGGCACCGCAAGATCAAGTACTCAAAGCAATGCAAGCGATTCGTACCGCGAAGTTTCCGTTAATTCTGATGGGGCGAGTGTCGCGCCAGCAGGAGGATTGGCATCGGCGAGTACGCTTTGCCGAAACGATCGGCGCCGTAGTTTTGACCAGTAGCAACGACCCCGCATCGTTTCCGACTACTCATCGTCTACACCTTGCCGCCCCCTGTTTGCGTCCTAGCAAAGCTGCGACCGCGCTGATCGAAAAAGCCGATCTGATCATCAGCATGGACTGGCTCGATCTCGCGGGAATCTTTCGTCTGGCCCTGGGTCAGGCGCAAACCCAAACGCCTGTCGAAAAAACGGTTATCCATTGTTCCGTCGATAGTTATCGGACCAACGGTTGGAGCATGGATCATCAGGCTCTGCCCGCCGTGGATATTCCGATCCACGCCGAACCCGATCAATTTATTCGCCAGCTGCTCGAAGAAATCGGCAGCGAAAAGAAACCCAAAACTAAAACGCGCCCCGAACCGAAAGGACTGCCGCATTGGAACGATCAGACCCTGGCAACGGCGCCAGCGAGCCGCCGAGAATCAATGACACTTTGGGAAATGGCGATGACCGTCCGTGAATTCGCCAAAAATCGTCAGATAACCTTCGCGCGGCTTCCCATCGGCTGGCCGGGGGAAGCTTACGAATTTGACGGGCCGCTTGCATTTTTGGGAAATGACGGCGGCGGCGCTGTCGGCACCGGTCCGGGCCACACGATCGGCGCGGCACTGGCGTTGAAGGACAGCGGTCGCCTCACTATCGGCGTGATCGGCGATGGCGACTATCTGATGGGAGTCAATGCGCTCTGGACAGCCGCGCACCTCGATATTCCGGTGATGATCGTAGTTGCGGATAATCGCTCCTACTTCAATGACGAGATGCATCAGGAAAGGGTCGCACAAATGCGCGGACGCCCGGCGCAGAATCGCTGGATCGGACAGCGCATCGATGATCCGAGAGTTGATCTAGTCGCGATGGCGCGTGCCCAGGGCTTCGAGGCCGAGGCGCCGGTGACCACAACGGTGGCTTTGACTAAAGCATTGAAGCGGGGCGCTGAGATCGTCGGCCGAGGCGGTCGGTATTTCATCGACTCCGTGGTCGAGCCCGGCTATGCCGATTCTGGCCCGGATCAGCGCTCTGGTGCAGCAAAGAAAGCGTGAGCCAGACAGCGCTGCGCAATCCGCGTCAGAACGCACGACGAGCAAGAGCAGTTTATTATGGACGCGATTGCGCATGGCTTATAGATCGGCGCTCTTTTCTTGCGCCAAAGCCGCAGCCGATTTGTCCTGGCTCAGTTGGTCTATATCATTCTTCTCGTTTGTCTTCGGAGTAATCCGAAACTGAACGAGCGTGCACCGCTAGCGGCAACTACTTGCGCGCGGAAGCCGCTGCCTCTTTTTGAACTAGAATCCGCATAAAAATAAGTTGAGTAGGAGAAACACTACTGCCGAGCTAGCAGTTTTCCCCCAGCTTCGGACGAGTTTTTTAAGTTTTCCCATAAAAAGCGCATAAAAACCGACGCCGATTCATTCTGGTCCTGCGCTTGCACTGACACTTTTTTGTCGCCCGCCGCGTCGACCGCGTTTGACTCAGCCGAGAGCTGAGTTTCCAGCCGATTCGCACTCCAGAGTATTACAGAGGGTAAGCGGATGTTTTTGCTGGAATGTCAGCTATCTGACAGACGCATGCGTTTTTTCATTATATGTCTCGTTCATCCGAGAAAAAGTTGATCGACAAAATGATAGCATGGAGGTCTGATTTTTAAATTTTGCCGCAAGATCTACTGAACCACTGGCGAGAGTCGCACTTATGATCCACCTCGAATCGAAGGCTCTTAAACAGCTGAAAAACTTTAACCGCTTATCGAGTTCTCAATTGGACAAGCTGGCGCAAAATTTGACCGTCAGGGTCTTCAAAAAAGATGAGACAATTTTTGATCAGGACGAACGAGCCAGACTGCTGTATCTAGTTATCTCCGGCGTCCTCCGGGTTTCCTACAATGGTCATGACCGACAGACGATTGTCAGCCTGCTTCCGCGGGGAGAGTTTTTTGGCGTCGACTCTTTGGTCCCGGACTCACGTCATCCATTCAGATGCGACGCCTTTGAAACCTCGACGATCGGCTCGATCAAGCCGCGAGTTTTCGTCGAAACCTTGTTAGGCACGGCTTACGAAGATTTTCTTCCAGGATTCGTTGCCAGTTTGAATCTTACCCGACGGGCATACATTCATTGCATCCGAGGGATTGGCCTTGACGTGCGCAGACGAATCGCGCTTGAGCTTTCCAACCTGGCGGATCGGTTCGGGTCCAACGATTCACGCGGCATATTGATTAGTCTCGCAATTAGCCATGAGACTCTAGCCGGAATTGTCGGCGCTTCACGGCAGCAGGTGACCGAATACCTCAATGAGTTTGATCGCGAAAAGATCATTTTGAGAGAAGGCCGGCGGATTATTGTCAATCTCAAAAATCTTCGCAAAGTGATCGAGAACAGACCGTAATGGCGGTGCCACTTGCTGCTGTGGTTCTCTAAGCGTCGATTCCACACTCGTTATGGAATTGAAACGACATCCGCGCATGACTTATCAGGGCCAGTCGAATTGGCCTCCGCAATGGGTAGGACCCTATGGTCCCAATAATCCGCTGCCGTCGGGCGAAGTCGGGATTCTCGTTCGCGT
>DATBEY010000275.1:0-11292 GCA_036558765.1 Binatia bacterium
GCGAAGCTTGTTGCGCGTTTCATGCCGCAAAGATGAATGACTGCCGCTAGCCTTTCTTTTTGTTCCACGGTCGCTTTCCCCAAACGAGCAGACAAAATCGCCACGACGTTTTTATGAAGATAGGCGGCAGTCATTTCCACCGCGTGGCTGGGTATATTTCGGCTGTACAAACCATTGAGCCAGCAAGCATTCGGATCGTACCACGGCCCCTCGCTCAGAACCTGATGATCGCGGATGCAATATTTTCTCGCCTGCGCAAAAGTTCCGTCGGTCAGTTGAAACATTCCGAGCGCCGTCGATGCCGGCCGATAGATTTCCCAAGGATACCATGACCATTTCCAGCGCCAGTAGGTGAGAGCGACAGGATTCCCGTTGGCTTCCACTTGCGCCAGGGCGGCGAGAAGCTCAGCAGAAACGACGGCTGTCGAATATTTTTCGAAAAGCGGCGCATAGCTCTGCCATGTCGCCTGCGGACTTTTTGCAAAAGAGGAACTGATCGGGCTTAGCAGTTCTGCGGGTTTGCGGATAGTTTGGTAAATCCAGTTGAGCACGAACAAGCAACCGATCGCGAGGATACAATACCAGCCATTAAGAACTTTGCGCCGGTAGCGCCGAATCGCTTTGGATCTCGGTTGTGAATGTCGGCCCGTCGGGGTAAAGACAATAACGCTCATGAGTGGTTGTCGATCAGGCACGAACGGTCTTTGTCGACCTGGCTGGAAAAGTATTCTAGCACGATTGCGACGCTGAAAGACAAAGTATCCGTTCGGTTGGAACCCTTCATGCGACAGACTTTGGAGTTGTCACTCGAGCGAGGCTTGGCAGACCTCGCGATTGAAATCGTTACTCACCGTCACCGAGCTCGAGAAACTGTGCCGCCAGTTTTGGACCGATCCCCTCATCTTCATGTTTGAAGAAAACATAAGCATGATCCCACGGCTGTGAGAGAATCCGCTGTTTCCAATTGAGCAGGTCTGTCGGAGTATAATCCGAGCGCCTCAGTCTCAGGTAACCCCAATTTGCTGTGGGTATCACATCGACGTTTTCGCTGTCCTCCATCTCCGCTAGACAAAGCGCGCAGTTGCGCGCGCGCAGGCAAGCGAAGATTTCTTCATCGAACCAGGAGGGATGGCGAAATTCGAACGCGATCGGTCGGTCCGGCGGCAGAATCGACAGAAAACTTTGCAGCGCCAGAAAATTCTTTCTGAGCGAAGGCGGCAGTTGAAAAAGCACCGCGCCTTTACTAGGACCGAGAGAGTTTTCTGCGCGGAAAAGATATTCGACTTCCTCTCTGGCATCTTTAAGACGCTTCACATGAGTAATTTTTTGCGGCGCTTTCAGGACAAAACGAAATTCAGGAGGAACCTGCTCGGCCCAATTTTGCAAAACGCTTTCCTTCGGCAACCGGTAAAATGTGTTGTTGATCTCGACCGCAGGCAGCCGCGAAGCATAGAATCGCAGCATATCCTTCGCCGGAAAACGCTCAGGATAAAAGCTTCCCAACCACGCTTTATAGCTATAACCGCTGGTTCCAACCCATAATTTCACACATCACCTCACAAAGCCGCGCCGCCGGGCTCCAACCGTGTGGTCGCGCGAGTAGAGTTCACCGGTATTGACGCTTCTCCTACCAAGCTTCCGCTTCGCGGTCCAGTATGAGGAGATAAAACCCGTAGACATTCTCTTGGCCGTGAGCTAGACCCTAGCTCATGAAGCCCGATCAATTTATAGAAGAGCTGTGGGGTTACGCCGCTGAAGTTCCCATGGAGCAGCACCCTTGGTTCGACGGCATTATCAAGCATCGTTGGAGTCGCGAGCAAATCATTCTGGGTGAAGTCCAGCATTATTTGAGGGTTCGAACCAATCCGATCTTTTTTGGCTACATGGCGATCAATGCCGTAACGGCAAAAGAATACAGCGTGATGGACACGGTGCTGGAAAATTTCATGGAAGAGCTTGGCGGCAGGACGACGCACATGGACATCATGCTGCAGTTTCTCGAAGAAGGCGGGATCGGGCGCGAACAGGCCGACAACGCCGAACCTGCGCCTGGAACCCTGGCCGCCATCGAAATGATCATCGGGTGTTGCCAGCGTCGCTCGGCTCTCGAAGGTGTCGCCATGCTGGCATTTGTCGAGAGCCAATTGGGTGGAGCGGGAAAAATCTCCGAGAAAGTCTATCGCGAGCTCACCGGGCACTACGGCTTCTCGCCGCGTGCGGCGGAAACTTACAAGCTCCACGCCGCGCAAGACGAAGGTCATGGAAATCGCCAGATCGATGCGATCCGCCAACTTGCGATCGACGATGTGACGCAGAACAAAGTGCGCGCCGCTGTCAAGCTTGGATTGACCGCTTTCACACTGGAGTGGGACGGCCATGTTCAAGCGATGACCAGGAAACGGGAGTTTTGGGGCGGCGTAAAGGATCTCCGTCTGCTTCAGCCAGAGGTGCGTCTACCATCCAGCCGTGCGTAATCACGATTGATGTGGTGCGAAGCGCTTTGGATGCGGCAGCATCAAGCGCTGCCTACTCAGGACGGTCGGCCAAGACCGATTCGAGCGAAGTTTTACATGCCGGGCTTTTAGTGGAAATTTGCAACTGGAAATTATTAGATTGGCCATTCGGGTGGCAAATCTTTGCGTAATTTTCGATATTCGGGATCGTTGCGACAATTATCGCGCAGCCGTTCGAGCGCCGCGACGACTTCTCCCTGGCTGATTTTCAATGTGTTGGAGACCATTCCCGTGGTCTCTTCGAAGCCAAGGCCTCAATTGCTGTATCAGCCGCGCATGCGCTGCAGCACGTAAATATCCTGGTAATTCTTCGCCATAATTTTACCTTTTTATTTTGTCGCGGAAAAACCTATTTTCTGCGTGGTAATCAATTGCACCGCGGTTTGCGGTTCGCCGCTTTCTTTAACGACCACACGGATGCGGACAAAGATACGCCACGCCTCTTCGCACCAGACGGAGTGGAATATGATAAATGCGTTTTCGGTCACGAGTCCTGGCGCCTCATCGCAATGCACCAGCGCCCGAAAAGCAACTTGCCTGCCCTCACCGATCTCCAGAGGTGGGTCGAAGCGTTGTTCGGCTGATTTAAACTGACCATGCGGCAAACGGGCGCTCAGAATCGCAATTGTGCCGGTGCCCTTATTGGCTATCGTCCATTGCACCGCCCAAACATCTGTGGCGCCCCTTGCTGATATGGAACTCTGCTCAACGACGATCACCGGACCATTGTCCATTGACACTGCACTCAGCTTACTTGAGACGGCCCTCGGCGCGGAGGTCCTGCTGGGCAATTTTTAAGATCTTGTCGTTGACGACCCGATCCAAAGTGAACTTCGCGTCAATCAAGCCATTGCGCTTGTCCTCGTCGAGCATAAATTGAAGCCCGCTCATATTCACCGACAGGTCGCCGCTCAATGCTGGCGCGTATAGGTCATAAGCCAGATTGACGAGCTCCGGTTCACCCTGAAGCCTCGCTTCAAATCCAGCCTTGATAGCGTCAGCTTTGTTAAATTTTGCCAGCTGAATTCCGAGAATGAGCGCCTTCAGAAAACCCTTGGCTGTTTGCGGACTTTTCTCCAGAAATTCGTTTCGCGCGGTCAATATCGTCTGCGGAATGGCCAATGTATCGCTCAGATTGGCGATCATCGGAAAACCGAGGCGCGTGAGTCGAACGGTATCGTCGGGAGCGAACGGTGCCGCTGCCACAATGCCTTTTTCCAGAGCCGCTGCGCGCAAATTGCTGCCGCCGATGGCGCGCAGCATAAGATCCTTATCGGGATCGATCCCTTTGCGGCGCAGAAATGTGCGCATGGCAAAATCGGAAAACGCGCCCGCACCGGTGACGCCGATGATCTTTCCTTTCATGTCCTCCAACGTCCGCGTCGATTTGCTGCCGACGATCTGGTAATTCGTCGCGTTGGAAATTGCTCCGATGATCACGGCGTCCAGCCCGCGCGCCCGGCTGCGCATAATGGCTTGGGCGCCGCCGATTTCGGCGAAATCCACTTCGCCCGATGACAGCGCGGCGAGAGCTGCCGGCCCGCCGCGGACAAAGATCGGCTGGATATCCAACCCTTGAGCTTTGAAAAATCCCCGCACGAGCGCAACTCGAAAAGGCAATTCGCTGTTCCACGCCAGACCCGTAAAGACCACGCGCAGGTTTTGCTTTTCCTGGGAATTTGCCGCGGTTGGAACATATGCCCAAACAGCGCAGAGCAATACTAAGCTCACGGACCACCTAAGTGCCGTTCGATTTCTCATCGAGCTACTGCTTCAACTTTCCTTCCGCGCGGAGCTCCTGTTGGGCAATCTTTAAGATCTTGTCGTTGATCACGCGGTCGACGGTGAAATTTTTATCGACGAACCCGGCGCGAATGTCTTCATCGAGCATCTGCTGAATGCCCGAGACCGCGATCGAGAGGTCGGAGGTCAAGCCCGGTGAATAAAGGTCCCAGGCAGCGCTCACAATATCGGGTTCCCCTTGCAGTCCGGCATCGTAACCAGCTTTGATCGCTTCCTTTTTGTTGAATTTTGCCAACTGAATCCCCTGGATGTAAGCCTTGAGGACTCGTTTGGTGGTTTCCGGGTATTTTTCGAGCACTTCGCTTCGAGTGACGATGATGTTTTGCGGAATCCCAAGAGATTCGTTCATATTGCTGATCACCGTATATCCGGAGCGCATCAAACGGACGGCGTCTTCGGTTGAAAACGGCGCTGCCGCGATGATCCCCTTCTCTATCGCCGCGGCGCGCAGCACAGTGCCACCGATGGCGCGCAGCACCACGTCCTTATCGGGATTGAGATTGTTTTTTTTCAGGAATGCCTTTACGGCAAATTCCGAATAAGTTCCGGCGCCGGTGATGCCGATCGGTTTTCCTTTGAGCTCTTCCACCGTGCGCGTCTGTTTATTGCCGAGCAATATGTAATTGGTCGTGCTCGAAATACAGCCGATGATCGAGAGATCCAGACCGCGTGCTTTCCCACGAAAGATCGCCTGGGCGCCACCAATGCTGGCGTAATCGACTTCCCCCGAAACCAGCGCCGCGATGGCCGCCGGGCCGCCGCGGATGAGAATCGGTTCGATTTGCAACCCCTGCTGCTTGAAATACCCGCGCGCCAGCGCCGCTCGGAACGGAATCTCGCTATTCCAGGCGAGGCTGACAAAGACCATCCGGATATTTCGCTTCTCCTGAGCATATAACTGACCCGACAGCAGTATGAGAACGGCAACCCAGATGTTTAGCCCTAACAATGTACGTGCGCGCATTGAATTTTTCCTCATTGTGTATAACCCGGTAACGAGCCTCGGGTTTACTTGTCGTCTCGAGCGGAGCCCGAGATATTTCTTCAACGTCAATGGAAAAGATTTCTCACGGACTTTCTCTGAACTGGCGAAAGATTTCGAAATGACAGGGACGGTGAAGCTAACAATCATTCCGCGCACGCACTCTAGCAAATCGACTCGGTTCAGGAAAGCAACAGCGCCTTAGTTTTGCACTCGGCTTGACACCCGCGTCCCTTGATCTGTTAAGTAATCACTATCCCAAAAGAATGGCGAAACTATGGAGCAATTAAATTCTAACCGACAGCTAAAACTCGGCATCGTCGGACTCGGCGTCGGGGCGTCGGAAATCCTGCCGGCGATGGAGCAAATTCCCGAATTTCGACTCGTGGCCGCGGCTGACGTGAATGCGCGCGTACTCGATACCTTCCGTCAACGCTACGGCGCGAAGACCTATGATAGCATCGAAAAACTCTGCGCCGATCCCGAGGTGGAGGCGGTTTGGGTCTCCACGCCGAATCGTTTCCACGCTCCGCACACGATCATTGCCGCCAACGCCGGCAAGCACGTCGTAGTCGAGAAGCCGATGGCGATTTCGCTTCGGGAAGCGGAGCAGATGATCGAGGCCTCCACTGCGAATAAGATCAAACTCCTCTGCGGCCATACGCAAAGCTTCGGTCCGCATATCCGAACGATGCGGAAAATTATCCGCTCAGGCGAGCTGGGCAAGCTGTGTGCGCTTCATGTCTGGGCCTATACGGACTGGATGCTTCGGCCGAGAACCGCGGAAGAATTGGACATCAACCAAGGCGGCGGCGTTCCCTTCCGGCAGGGACCGCACCAGATCGATACCTTGCGCTTGCTCGGCGGCGGACTGGTGCGAAGTGTGCGCGGCGCGACCGGACAATGGTTCGAGGGCCGGCCGATCCCCGGCTATTATTCAGCGTTTTTGGAATTCGAGGACGGCACACCGGCGACCCTCATGCACAATGGCTATGGTTATTTTCTTGCGTCGGAGCTCGTCCCCTGGGGCCGACAGAACAGCCGCTACAGCGAAGCCGAGCGCGCAGCGATCCGCGCAGCTCTGCTAAATGGCACGCGCGATGAAAATGCCGACAAGGACGCGATGCGTATCGGCGGCGCGAACGAGAGCGAAATTCGCGACCGGAGCAAGGCAAAGCCGTGGCTCCCCAACGATCTCGGGATACTGATCGCGAGCTGCGAGAAAGGCGACGTCCGCCAATCTCAGCACGGCCTTTTCGTCCACAGTGACCGAGGCAGCGAGGACGTCCCACTGATGGGCGGCGGCGGTCCATCACGCCGTGGCGAGCTGATGGAGCTATATAACGCCGTGGTTTTAGATAAGCCGATTCGGCATACCGGACCTTGGGGTATGGCGACATTGGAGGTTTGTTTGGCGTTGATGCAATCGGCAAAGGAGCGGAAGGAAATTTTTTTAAAGCGCCAAGTTCCCGCGCCCGAGGAGGATTAGGCGGAATTTCATTCGCTCAACGCCTGATCCAATGCTTCGAATTCCCGGCGCATTTGTCATTTCGAGCCCCAGGCGAGAAATCTTTCTTGGAATGAATTGAGCAAGATCTCTCGCTTGCTCTCGAGATGACAACTGTGGCGATTGATGGTTTGCAAGACAGTTTGGATCGACAAGGCGAATTGAACGGTTTGAACGGCTTTAGCGGCTTGGACGGTTTGAACCGTTTAATCAGGATTATTTATTCGCGTGACGCTCTCCAAGGCATCGCTCAGCATCGTGCATGCCATGTACAATTTGTACTCCGCGCTGCCCAAAAGGTCGTCCACCGGCCGAAGCAGATCTCTCAGATAGCTTTTTTCTTCATTCACTATTCGCCTGATATCATTTGGCTGAACGCCGTTAAATTTATTTTCGAGTCCGCTCAAGCGCTCCGGCTTCGGACCGATGCAGCCTACGGCCAGCCTGTTTTCCGAGATCCGACCGTCAATCACCTGTGCGCCGACGGCCACCCCGAGCGTAGGACGTTGATAGCGATGCAAGCGCCGATAAGCGCTTTTCATGCCCATGGGTAAGCCCGGAATTTCAATGTCGGTCAAGAGATCGTCGGGCTCCATCGCCGTCGTGTAGACATCCACGAAAAAATCTCGCAGCGTCATCCGCCTCTCTCCCCTGCCATTGCCGATTGTGACCGAAGCATCGTGAATCAGCAGTACGGTGCCGGGGTCGGAATGCGGGTCGCTAAACGCGAGATTGCCGCCCAACGTTCCTTGATTTCGCACCCGAACGTTGGCGACCTGCGATTCGGCGTATGCCAACGCCGGCGCATGCTCGCGCACCAGGGAGCTCCTTTCGAGCGCGTGATGCGTCACGCAAGCGCCGACGTGCAGCGTCGCGTCGATAAAACTTATCTGATGCAATCGAGAAATGTTCTTGACGTCGACCAGAACTTCCGTTTGCAGCAAACCGTTGCGCAGCAGCAACAACAATTCCGCGCCACCGGCGTAAACTCTCGCCTTCGCGCCGAAATTTGCCAGCGTTTGAGAAGCTTCACTGACACTGGTCGGCTGAACCAATTGTAACGATTGGAGCATCGTTGTGTTTCGCTGAACGTGGGTCGGTCATCCGATCATGAATTGGAAGGCACGCTGTTGTTATCTCGAGCAAAGCGAGAGATCTTGCGTTTTAAATCGATGAAAAAGATCTCTCCCCTTCGGGTCGAAATGACACTCACGATCGACTCCCTGATGTTTCCCTCAATATTCCCTCTCCCAGAGGCCTATGCAAAACTGGTCGTTAATATTTCGTCCGCCATCACAATTTCCCGAGCGCTCGAAGAATTTTTTCCGGTGTGACCGGGAGAGAGCGAATCCGAACGCCGAGCGCGTCGTAAACGGCATTGCCGATCGCCGGGCCGACGGTGACGATAGATGTTTGCGCCATCCCCTTGGAACCGAACGGACCCGGACCATCCCCTTTCTCCAGCATCGATGAATAAAACTCCTCCGGAAGATCTTCCATGACCGGCAGTCGATACTGAAACGGATCGCCGTTTTGAAACTGCCCGTCGTGATAAATCGTCTCTTCGAAAAGCGCGTGGCCAAAACCCATCACGGCACCGCCGTCGACTTGCGCCCTGGCGGAAGGATAATGGATGGCTTTGCCGGCATCCGCGATCACCGCATAACGCAGGATGCGCAACTCGCCGGTCTCGCGATCGACCTCCAGATCGATGGCCGCACCGCTCGGCGCCCAATGATCCATGCCGGCGAACGCCGATTCCTTCACCATTGGTGGCACGCTATGGTACCCGACCGCTTTCAGAACCACGCCGCCACCAATGAGGCGAATGATTTCAGCGACAGAAAAACTCGCTTCGCGCCAGCACAGCCGCCCCTCGATGAGCTGCCAATCTTCGGGTTTGCCGCCCTTGGCTTGGGATGCTGCCGTGAACAGTTCCTGTTTTAACTTTTCACAGGCATTGTGCACGGCGTTGCCCATTTGCATCGTCGTGCGCTGTGCACTCACGCCGGCGAACGGCAAGCTTACCGCGGTGTCCGGCGCGCGCACCTGAATCTGCTCTTGCGCTATGCCGAGCGTTTGCGCAGCCACGACGCTGAACAGGTTATGCGTTCCCTGGCCGATCTCGGGCGCGTTATGCTGGATCGTGACAACGCCGCGCGCATCCATGGTCACCAAAGCATAAGCTCGCCCGCCACCTTGCGAACCATGGCGAAGGCTCAGCGCCATGCCTCGACCGCGCGCCCAACGCGAAGCTTTGCCGAGATTCCGCTCGGGTTGCAAATTTGCCTTGCCGTCCCATTCGATGCCTGCAATCGCCTCAGCCATCAGGTCAAGATAATCGGTATCCATCCGGGGCGTGCCTTTGCAGACAAAATCACCGCGCAGGAGAACGTTCTTCTTACGAAACTCATAAGGATCGATGCCCAACTGCCGCGCCACACTGTCCATGGTGCACTCGATACCCCATGTGGTTTGGATCTTGCCGGTCGCACGCGTGTGGCCGGCGGGAACTTTGTTGGTGTAAACACATTTTCCTCTGATGCGTAGATGCGGAATTCGATAACATCCCCATGCGGAGATGACCGAATTGTGCGCCGCCGTCGCGCCGCCCGTCGTATACGCACCGGTATCGACGAGCAGGTCAACATCGAGTGCAGTGATCGTGCCGTCGTTTTTCGCCCCGACTCTGGCCTTGAAGACTTCCGCATGGCGCGAGTTCTGGCGGAAACTATAGTGAGCGGAAGGCATTAGACGCACGGGCCGGCGAAATCGCCGCGATAGTAACAGCGCCGCAAAATGTGCCGTGGTGGGAATCTTCGAGCCGAAACCTCCTCCGACATAGGGCACCCGTACGCGCACTTTGTCAGGCTCGAGGCCGAGAAAGTGCGCAAACTCCGCGGCATCGCGCATCGGCGAGCTGGTCGGCAGCCAGATGTTCGCCTCGTCATTGGCATAGTAAGCCAAACAGCCGCCCACAGGTTCCATCGGATGATGAAACATGGACGGCGAGCTATAAATTTCTTCGAAGATCCGTTCAGCCTGGCGAAACCCCTCGTCGATATCGCCCCAGCTCAAACTGTCTTCGAGCAGGAGATTGCTACCGCGCTCCTCGTGCAAAATCGGTGCGCCGAGCGCGAGCGCTTCAGCGGCGTCGAAAACTGTCGGCAAAGGCTCATAGTCCACCTGGATTTTTTCCAGCGCGCACTGCGCGGTGCGGAAGTCCTCCGCAAGGATCACGGCGACCAGATCACCGTCGAAGCGGACTTTATCGATGGCGACAAAATCCTGATCATCGACGATTTTCAGATGCTCATGGGGCGCTAGCTTCAGCCGTGGGTTGACGCCGTCGAGATGATCGCGGTCGACGATGCCTAACACCCCCGGCATGGCCAGAGCGTCTCTCGATTCGATCTTTAAAATTTTTGCGTGAGAGTAAGGACTCAACAGCGTTGCGCCATAAGCCGTGTCGGGCAGGTCGGGCAGATCTTCCACATATTGCGCCCGACCTGTGACCTTGTCTCTCAGGTCAATGCGCGGCGCCGCCGCCGGAGTTGTCAATGCTGCGGCCTTGCTCATGAAAGCCTTTCGATTCTCGTTTTGGTTATCATTATTTCTGCGTTAGTGGCTAGCGCAAATTGTCGAAGGCAACACCCCGACCGTCGTTGCCGATTCCTCTACACGCTGCTCTGAAACGCCGGACTCGCGGCAACCTTTCGCGAAGCCACAAGATTGACATTCTGCGGACCCTTCGGCAAGAATCGTAGAGATGCTAATCGACCGGAAAGGATTCGAGCCGTGAACGACCATAGCAAACTGAGCGCGCAGGAAGCAAAAGACAAGGCCGAGGCGATCCGAAAAGTCATTCTCGATACCTATCATCGCGAGGTTCAGCCGTCACCGTTCTTCACGGATCTGCGCGAGGGCACGCTATCGCCGGCTCGTCTTCAGGGATGGATCAAAAACTGGTATTCCTTCGCGCTTGAGGTCAACACCGGCATGGCGACGGTCTATCATCAATTTGTCGGGTTTTTCAAAAGACATCCTGAGCTGGAAGATCGGATCGCGCAAAAAATCGGCGAAGAATTTACCACTCCAGCGATCGGCGGCCATGCGCGCATGCTGCCCGTGCTCGGCAAAGCGCTCGGCGTATCTGCCGAAGAGATGATCGAATGTGAGCTGATTCCGGAAGCGCGCGGGCTGGTCGACTTTTTCGTCCGCTCGTGGATCGACATTCCGCTCGCCGAGTGTTTCGCCGTCCACATGGAAGAAGAGATCTTCGGCTTTATATCGCGTGATTTCCGGCAGAGCCTGCCAAAATACGGCGTCAGCAATCAGGACATGAAATATTTTCGTGTGCACGAAGAAGCCGATCTCGACGAGGAACACGGTGGCACCAACCAGGCGATCTTGGAGGTGGCCCTCCAGGAGGGTTACGGCAATGAGCGCGCCGGCTGGCCGCTCGAATATTGCGGCAAGATCGCCGT
>DATBEY010000276.1:0-1924 GCA_036558765.1 Binatia bacterium
CCCATTGCTCTGGAAAGCGGGGATATGTTCCGCGAGCAGCTGGAAGAATTCGGAGATTGCATCCGCAGCCGAAAAAAACCGGAAGTCGGTGGCCCGGAAGGCATTGCTGCTCTCGCGGTGATCGATGCGGCGCTCCGCTCGGCCGAAACCGGCCGCACCGTGGCCATCCAGGAAGTCATGGAGGTATAGTGGCGATCCGCAAAATCAATCGAACTGAGGTCGAGCCCAAGAAGCTGCCCAGCCGTTTTTTTCAAGAATTAGTTTCGCACAAGGTTCTCAAATCGAAAGGCATCGCGCTCCGCTTCGTGGAACTGTTGCCGGTTCGAGAAGCGGGGGCTCGCCACCCACACAGCCATCGAGCCATGGAAGAAGTCATCTTCGTCCAAAACGGCACGGGCAAGGCGTGGGTCAACGGAGAAGTTGAGAATATCGTGACCGGCGACACGATTCTCATCCCGGCCGGCGCGCGCCACATGATGATCAACACCGGCCGCAAACCCATGATCTTGATCTGCGCATTTTCCGCCGCCGATCCGGAAAACCGCTACAAAGAGCATCCCGAAGTTACCTATTCCGGCTAGTTTCCGAAGAGTTCAAGGAGGCAGCTGCTTTACCCGAGCAAATCGCAGGTAGGCAATGCAGTGCCTCTCGTTTCGAAATATCAGTGGAGAAGAGCGTTGCCGCCGTGTGGCGCGGCTGGCTTGTTGTTCGACTAGCAAGCTGGTCTTTCGACTGCGACCGTGCTGACGTTCTCGTAGGAACAACTAAAGACCCAACACCGCTAGAGCAGTTGTCCGCCCGGCAGGTGCGGGAATGTGCTCATCTCGTGCACAGGACTCATTGGCTGCACCTTGCATAAGTAGGATGAAGTGAGCTGATCGAGGCGCGTGATGCCAAGCAACCCCATTGTGGTAATGATCTCGCTTTCTAAAATTTCTAGAGCGCGCACCAAACCAGCTTCGCCGCCTGCGGCAAGGCCCCAGCCCTGTAATTTGCCGATCGCGACCGCCCGAGCGCCGAGGGCGAGCGCTTTTACCACGTCACTGCCGCGCAAGATGCCGCCGTCGAGGATGATCTCGGCTCTGTGACCGGCGGCTTTCACGATTTCCGGCAACATGTCGATCGTCGCGCGTCCGTGGTCGAGTTGGCGACCGCCATGATTGGAGACATAAATCGCGCTCACGCCGTGTTCAACTGCGAGCGCAGCATCTTCCGCTGTGGCGACGCCTTTTAAGATAAACGGCAAACCTGCCATTTCTTTGATCGCGTCGAGAGTCTTCCAGGTGAGCCCAGCGCGATATTCGTAGCCAGCGCCGCGCCGACTCGGCGGTAGCCAGCGATCCATCATCTGTCGTTCGCGGTGACCGTAATGTGCCGTGTCCACGGTGAGGCAGAGCGCCGAGTAGCCGGCGCGCTTGACGCGCGTCAATAGATTTTCAAGCCATTTCATATCGCCCTGCACATAGAGCTGAAATATTTTCGTATTCCGGCTCGATGCGGCGATCTCCTCTAAGCTTGGCTCGGTCACTGAGCTGACGAAATTAAGCGTGCCAAATTGTTCGGCCGCTTTTGCCACCGCAACGCCACCCGATGGGGTGATCGATTGCAGCGATCCGATCGGTGCGAGCACGACCGGAACTCTTAGTTTATGGCCGAGCAAAGTCGCCGACGCATCAATCTGAGAAACATCGACGAGCACGCGCGGGCGAAAGGCGATGGAGTCGAGACCATAACGATTGCGCCGCATAGTCGTTTCGGATTCCGCGCCGCCAGTGAGATAGTGCCAAACGTTATCCGGAAGATTGCGCCGCGCCATTTGGATAATTTCTTGATTGCAGACAAAGTCCAAGGTCATTATTCGCCCTCCTGGGCCGTTTACGCCGGATCGGTAGCGCAATTTATATTAGTTCACAATCTAGTCAAA
>DATBEY010000277.1:0-5460 GCA_036558765.1 Binatia bacterium
TGGACTGGTCGAAAACGCCGCTCGGCCCGATCGCTTCTTGGCCGCAAAGCCTTCGCACCTCCGTCAGAATCGCCCTGGACTGCGCTTTTCCCATCGTGATCTGGTGGGGGCCCGAGCTCGTCATTCTCTATAACGACGAATACAAAATGATCGTTGGTCCGGCGAAACATCCCTTCGCGTTAGGAGAGCGGGGACGTAAGGTTTGGCCCGAGATCTGGGATGTTATCGGTCCCATGCTTTCTCAGGTGATGGAGCGCGGCGAGGCGACCCGATCGCGCGATCTGCTGCTGCACGTCGATCGGGGATATCCCGAGGAGGCTTACTTCTCGTTTTCCTATAGCCCGATCTACGATGAAACCGACAAAGTTGCCGGAATTTTTTGCCCGGTGATCGAGACGACGGAAAAGATCATCGGCGAGCGGCGCCTGCGAACACTCCGCGACCTTGCTGCGAGATGTAAAGGAGCGGAGAGTGAACAAGCAGTTTTCGAATCTGCATCAGAGGTTCTTGCGGAAAATTTGCATGACGTGCCTTTTGCAATGATTTACGGGCTGGATGAGAGCCAAGCCGTGGCGCATCTCCAGGCGACGGCCGGTGTCAGTGCCAGTCCGGTTGCGCCGCCAACCATTGCGCTGCGGGAGAGCCTTGGAACCTGGTCCTTGGGCAGTGTGGCGCAGTCGTGCGAGCCTGTCGTTCTCGATGGGCTCTCAAATCAATTCGCCTCGTTGCCCACGGGCGCATGGAAGGTACCGCCGCAAAGCGCCCTGGTGTTTCCGTTAGTTCTGCCCGGACAGGAGCGCCCACGGGCGATTATGGTGGCGGCGGTGAGCCCGATGCGCGCACTGGACGAAAGCTACCGCACTTTCTTTGGACTGGTTGCCACGCAGATCGCTGCGGGTCTTGCCGACGCGCAGGCGCTGGCGCAAGAGCGCAAGCGCGCCCAAGCGCTGGCAGATCTCGATCGCGCGAAGACGGCATTTTTTTCAAACGTCAGCCACGAATTTCGCACGCCACTGACACTCATGCTCGGCCCGCTGGCAGAAGCCATCGCGGATCCCAAAACGCCGCAAGAGATTAAGGAGCGGCTGCAAGTCAGTCAGCGCAACAGCTTGCGTTTGCTGAAGCTGGTCAATTCATTGCTCGATTTCTCGCGCATCGAAGCCGGAAGAATTCAGGCGGTCTACGAGCGCAGCGATGTGGCGTCGCTCACCGCCGAGCTCGCCAGTAATTTCCGTTCGGCGTGCGAGAAAGCGGGACTGAAGCTAACGGTGCATTGCGACAACCCGGTCGGCTCCGTCTACCTCGACCGCGAAATGTGGGAGAAAATCGTTCTTAATCTCATTTCAAACGCTTTCAAGTATACCTTGACAGGAGAAATCGAAGTCGCACTCAGAGAGTTTCGAGAATCGGGAGCGGAACCAGGCTTTGTCGAATTGAGCGTACGCGACACCGGCATCGGCATCTCCGAGGACGAGTTGCCGAAAATCTTTCAGAGGTTTTACCGGATCGAAAATGCCCGCGGGCGAACACACGAGGGCACCGGCATCGGACTTTCTCTGGTGCAGGAACTGGTCGCGCTTCATGGCGGAACGATAACCGTCGAGAGTCTTTTTGGGCAAGGAAGTCATTTCACGGTGCGTATGCCGATGGGACACGCCCATCTACCGGTTGCTCGGATCAAAGCGAGCGCGCCGCGGACCGCTGCATCGACGCGGATATCGGCCGAGGCATATGTCGAGGAGGCGATGAGCTGGCTGCCGCGGGCGGCCGCAGAAAAAGAAGAAGAGTCGGTTCTCACGATGCCAACGGACGGATTGGTCCGTGCCGGTCATGGAGCGCGGATTATCGTCGCCGATGACAACGCCGACATGCGAGACTACATCCGCCGATTGCTTGCGCCAAACTATCGGGTCGAAATGGTAGCGGACGGCGCGGCGGCTTTGGCGGCGGCGCGCCGCGAAAAGCCCGATCTGATCGTGGCCGATGTGATGATGCCAGTGATGGACGGTTTTGGGCTGCTCCGCTCGGTTAGAGAAGACCAGGAACTTCAGACGGTCCCGGTCATCATGCTCTCGGCGCGCGCCGGCGAAGAGTCGAAAGTCGAGGGGCTCGCGGCGGGCGCCGATGATTATCTCGTGAAACCGTTTTCGGCGCGCGAATTGCTCGCGCGAGTTGATGCGCAGCTCCAAATGGCGAACGTCCGCGGCCAAACGGAGAAGATGCTCCGGCAAAGCGAGGAGCGCTTCCGCACGATGGCCGACAGTTCGCCGATCATGATCTGGATGACCGATCCGGCTGGAAAAATCTTGTTCGTAAACCGTACCTGTACTGAATTTCTCGGCGTCACGCGGGAGCAGACCAGGGATTTGGATTACCTTCAATTTATTCATCCGGACGATCGCGACGCATATCTGGCCGGGTTCATGGCAGCTCTGGATGGGCGTCAAACGTTTCATCATCAAATACGTTTGCAACGCTTCGATGGTGAGTGGCGCTGGTTCGAGTCGCGCGGGAATCCAATTTTCGATGGGGCCGGTAACATGACCGGGTTTATCGGGAGCGCGCCGGACATCACCGAGATCTATCAGTCGCAACAGGCCTTAAGAGAGCTGGGCCAGCGCAAGGACGAATTTCTTGCCAACATGAGCCACGAGATTCGTAGCCCGCTTACTGCCATTATGGGTTACACCGATATCTTGCTCACTCGACTCGAAGATCCCGAGGACATCGAGTGCCTGAGAACGATCAAAGAGAGCGGTGATTATCTGATCGAGATCATCAACGACATCCTGGATCTTGCGAAAATAGAAGCGGGCAAACTGGTGCTCAATTGCGAGCCCGTATCGATCCACGCTTTATTGTCCGAAGTGCAAAGTTTGATGAACGGACGGGTCAAGCAAAAGGATCTGTCGTTGGTTTTACGCTACGACGGGTTCTTACCTGAAAATATCCAAACCGATCGAACCCGGCTACGGCAGATTTTGCTCAATCTGGTCAGCAATGCGATCAAGTTCACCGAACGTGGCAAGGTCGAAATCGTAGCGAAATTTTCCGCGGCGAGCCTGCTCGAAATCGACGTGGTCGATACGGGCATCGGCATCGCGCCCGAGCATCAGAAGATATTGTTTCAGCCCTTTACCCAGCCCGACACGGCGAGCACGCGGCAATACGGCGGCACAGGCCTGGGTCTTGCGATTACCCGACGCCTGGTGGAGACGCTCGGGGGCAGTGTTGCGCTCGAAAGCGAGTTCGGCAAAGGCAGCAGATTCCGTGTGAGCATCCCGGTCGAAGTAGCAACCAGTTCGCCGAATCTAGATACGGGCACGGAGCTCCAGTACCGGCGAAAAAACGACTCGTTCGACGACTCGTTGACGGGGCGGCGCATCTTGGTTGTCGATGATCGGGAAGAAATCCGAGCTCTGGTCGCGCATTACATAACCGAGGCGGGTGGGCGAGTCGATGTGGCGATGAATGGGGAATCAGCAATCAAGGCGCTGGAAGCGGCAGTGACTGACGTCGTCTTCGACGCCGTGGTTTTAGATATTCAGATGCCCAGTATGGATGGTTATGAAACGACTCGAAGATTACGGGCCAAAGGGTTTCGAACACCCATAATCGCGCTGACTGCGGGAGCCATGATCGGCGATAAGGAAAAATGCCTTGTGGCGGGGTGCGACGCTTATCTGACGAAACCGATCGATCGCACCGAACTGTTGCGGCTCATCGCCCAGCTCGTGCAAACCGGGAAAGTCGCTGCGCAAGAAAAGCCGCGCAAGGCAAAGATCCTTTTGGTGGATGACAGCGATGCGGCGCGCGAGCTCATGACGCGCTTTCTGAAAAAGCAGGGTTACGAAATTCGATCCGCGTCTAATGCTCGATCGGCGATCGCCACTGCAAAGAGCTTCGGACCGGACGTGGTTTTTTTGGATATCAGACTACCCGATATGACGGGATATGAGTTGTTGCGCCATTTGAAGGAAATTGTCGGCGGCGGCGTCACGAAATTCGTCGGTTTAAGCGGTTTTCGAGCCGCTGACAGTCCGCAAGCGGTGGAGTTCGATTATTTTTTGGAAAAGCCGGTGCACAGGGAAAAGCTCGCCAGGATCTTGGAACGGTTATAGGCGCTGCGACCGTTGATTACGGCAGCCTCCCGCGGCAGCCAGCGGAATAGCAAAACTCGGCGCAGGTAAACAGACAAATCTCAAGATCAGCATAACCAAGTTCTTGAACCTACGGTTTCTACGAATCGTTAGCGGTTACGCGCCATCTGCTCGACATCGGCGATGGTGAGCTTGTCCATCCGGAAGGCCCGGCGCGGGTCCCATTCGAGCACTTCCATTGTGCGAATACCGCGCCGGTGATGCGAATCTTCGGCGGCGATCTCCTTTGCCTCATCGAGGCTCGAGGCCAGCATGATATAGATTCCATAGGCGCCGTCGGTTGTGGGTCCGGAGAACAAGAGCCGTCCGGCTTTGTGCTGTTTCTCGAGCCAGAGGCGATGTTCGTCGTAGTGGGATTGTTTGTCTTGTTCCATTTCCGGCTTCGAGCGCGAAAGAATGATGTACCACATATCGTGTGTCCTCTTCTGTTTCTGACGCCCCAGTATCTTAATCAGACTTTGATTTCTGTTTTAAACTGGCTCCAGATCTCATGGTAAAGATCGGTGAAACCCTTTTCGTTGTGAATCTCGAAAACGTTGCGCGGCCGCGCTAGCGGCACCTCAAAGATCTGCTTTACTGTGCCGGGCCGGCCGGTGAACAAAACCACCTTGTCCGAAAGCGCGATGGCTTCGGTGAGATCGTGGGTGACGAACAGAATCGTTTTCTTGTTGGCATCCCAGATGCGCAGAAGCTCGTCTTGCAGAACCAAACGGGTTTGCGCATCAAGGGGACCGAACGGCTCGTCCATCAAGATAATATCGGGATCGTAAATCAGTGTGCGGATAATCGAGCCGCGTTTCTGCATGCCGCCGGAGAGCTCGAATGGATAATGAGTTTCGAAACCGGTGAGCTGCATAGTATCGATGAGCCGTTGCGCGACGCGGGCGCGTTCGCTCTTCGGCACGCCGCGGATCTTCAGCGCGAGCTCGACGTTTTCGCTCAACGTCAGCCAGGGAAAGAGATTGCTGTCCTGGGTGACGAAGCCGACGTCCGAGTTGATCGAGGCGATCTCCCGGCCTTTGTAATTGAGCCGGCCTTCGTAGGGAAGAGAAATGCCGGCGATAATCTTCAGGAGTGTGCTCTTACCGCAGCCGCTCGGTCCGATGATGGTGGTGAACGAGCCTCTTTCCACCGGCAATGTGACGTTCTTTAACGCCAGAACGGCTTTGCCCTTGGAACGATAGGTCTTGCTGACATTGGCGAGATCGATGATCGGTTCCATCGGATCACTTATGCGCCGACGTTTTTGGCTTCGACTTCCGGGCGCCATTTCAGCAGCCGTTTCTCTAGAAGCGAGAGC
>DATBEY010000278.1:0-7770 GCA_036558765.1 Binatia bacterium
GTTTCGGGTGACCCGCAGATGAATGAGCCTTCGTCAATGGAGCGCTCCATGTCCATCAGTTCTTGACGGCGGCTACCGTCAAGAATCGTCGATAATCCGGTAGATCCATGGGCGCCATAAGTGCGCGCGCCACCGCGGCGCTGCCAAAAATTGTTCCAGTGAAATTCGCCTTCGGCGCGCGCTTGGCGGTCGGTTTGCGCAACGTAAATTTCGCGCATCAAGCCAATGTGCGGTTGCGCAGCCGGTTTAACGCGTTGATAGACTTCGCGGTATTCGTCGAAGGCACGCCGTGCCGCAGCCATTCCTGCCGGCACCCACTGCACAGTGCTGATCCCGGTCGAAGCGGCTTCTTCGATTGACTCTTTGCTGCGCGTTGGCATCCAGAGCGGCGGATGGGGTTTTTGCACCAACGGAATCGATAAATCCACCTCCTTGCATTTGAAATAACGACCTTCGAACGTAAAGGATGCATGTGTCCAAATACCTTTGATTACACGGAGCGCTTCCAGCGTCATCTGTCGCTTGTCGTCCCACGGCACGTTATAAGCGGCAAAACTGAAAGGGCCGATACCGGCGCCAAAACCGCACTCCAAACGTCCTTCGGTCAAGTTGTCGAGCATGGCGATTTCTTCGGCAACCCGGATCGGATTCCAGAGCGGCAGCACATAGACGAGTGGTCCCAAACGGATTCGTTTGGTGCGTTGAGAAGCCGCGCCGAGAAAGCTGCCGGGGCTTGGGCACTCGGAAAAACCCATATCGAAATGGTGCTCGGCGACAAAATAAAAATCCATCCCCTCCTGGTCGGCCATGGCGACGACCTCGAGATGATTTTTATAAAGATCAACGTAGGAACGCCCCGGAATGTCGTGCTTTTGCATGTGATCGAATAGGCCCAGCTTCATTATTTTAACCTTACTTGTTCGGTGTCATTTCTTTCTGGATTTCTTGCAGCAAGGAGTTGTCGTACATCTTTTCTATGGCGAGCTTCTTCGCTTCCGGAGTCGTTTCGGCACGAAAGTCGACGATGGAACGCAACCCTGCAGGCGAGACGTAGGGGATACGCAACGCGTAATCTTTCACATTTTCCGTGTAAGTCGCGTCAAGGGTCTCGCTATCAGTGGTGCGGGTATATCTGCCGATGGCTTTCTTTGCCAGCGCGGGCTCCTGAATGGCGGTGTCATAGGCGGCGATGGTCGCGCGCAGGAGTTTCTTGAGCTCTTCGCGTCTGGCGTGCACCTGCGAGTTTTTGATGATGAAGCAGCCGTAGTCGAAGGGTAGCTCGAGAGTAGCCGTAGTGAGCAGTTCCCGAAAACCGAGCTTGCGTGCTTGCAGACTGAGCGGCAGGGAAATGGCTCCGCCTTGGACCAAATTTTTTTGCATTCCACCGATGATTTCCCGGGTGCCGCCGAGCTGCAATAAGGCAACATCTTTGATCGGCTGCAGGTGATTCTTTTTCAGCACATAGCGCGCGACGAAATCGGAAAAGGCGCCAAAGCGCGAGACGCCCACTGCCTTGCCCTTGAGCGCTGCCACACTTGCGACCGGCGGAGTCGTAAAAAATGACGTTTGGCCGGTGTCGTACTGACAGCCGATCATAGTCAAATCCGCGCCGGCGAGATTGGCATCGACGACAGCGCCCGCGGCCGAGTACAGAATGTCAACATCGCCGGCGAGTAAAGCCTGGACTGCAGTGGTGCTCGAGCCAATGAAGAGCAGTTCCATATCGACGCCCTGTTTTTGATAAAGCCCGGCGTCTTTGCCGAGCCAAAGAATGGTGAAAGTGCCGGCAAAAGCAGTATAAGCGACGCGCAGTTTTTGCGCGTGCGATACGCCAGCGTCCGTGTAGAGGCAGGCGAGCAAGAGGATCGCGTAAAGGAATCGCGTGCGGATAACTGGCATGAGATTACAGGTGTGTGAACGGCCTCCGTAGATCATGTTCACTGCGGGTCTGTCAAGACGTTTGGAGCAACGGCTGAACCACCCGCGCTGCGATTTCGGCTTGACGCCGTAATCGGAACTAACTTATTTTGCGCCTGGTATCCGTGCCGATGCGGTTTTGCGGTTGTGAATTTGTTAAGCAGTCCTGGAAAGAATCGGATTGTTCTTCAGACGATATAATAGGAGCGCGGCAGCGGCGCAAAAGGAGAAAGACGGAATGTGCCGACTTGTGGGTTGTGATTTCATGGTGATGCTTTTCCTGAGTCTACTGATCAGCGCTACGGCAGGGGCGGAAAAAATTCGCACCTCGGTGCCCGGTCTCAATCTGAACTATCTGTCGATATTCTCTGCGGACGCCAAAGGCTTTTTCAAAGATGAGGGACTGGAGAATGAAACGATCGTCATTGGCGGTCCAGCCGGCATAGCGGCGCTGATTAGCGGCGATGTCGATTATAGCGGCGCCGGAGGGAGCGGTCTCAGAGCTGCGGTCAAGGGAGCCCCGCTCAAAGCGTTTATGTATCAAACCGAGCGGCCGACCTGGTATCTGATCGTCCATCCGAGCATCGCACAGGCTTCGGACCTCAAGGGAAAAAAAATTGGCGTGGCGTTGCTCGGCGACAGCGAGGATAGGTTTACGACCCTGTTCGTTGAACGCAGCGGTCTCACCGCTAAAGACGTGACGAAGATTACCATTGGCACGAGCCCGACCGACAAAATTCTCGGTATCAAAAGCGGCGCGGTGGCAGCCGTCGTGCTCGACCCCGCCGGCGCCGTCGCGGCGGAAAGAGAAGGTTTGCGCAATCTCGCTTATCTTGGCGACATTTTTCCGCTGCCGTTTCAAGGTTATGTGACCACCGATAAAAAAATCGCGGAGAATTCAGCCCAACTCAAGCGCTGGGCGAGAGCCGTTATCCGAGGCCTGATGTTTTTGCGCGACCGGCCGGACGAAGCTGCCGATGTGGCGATAAAGAGACTCCAACTCCGGAACGTCACCAAAGCGATGATCATTGAGGCGATTAAAAATTATTCACGCGCTTTGCCTCAGGGAGTTCCCGGTGTGCCGACGGCAGAGGGCATCAAAAACATTCTCGAATATGAAATAAGATTACCCATGAAAATGGAGTCCCCCGTCAGCGCGGAAAAATTCCTGGACTTGCGCTGGGTCACCGAAGTCAAGAAAGAGATCGAACAAAGGGGCAAGTAGACTGAAGTCACCCGGAGGGGTTGCGTGACGAATTCGTTTAAGGGGAATAATTGATGGACCGCCCATTGACCGTCAATCTCCAATCCATGCGTGTTGACTTAGTTGGTAGTTTGCTGAGGCCGGACTCGCTGAAGGATGCGTTTGTAAAGTATGGTGCCGGCACTATGAATGAGTCAGAGCTCAAGAAAGCGCAGGATGATGCGATCCGCGCCGTGGTTGCCAAGCAGGTCGCCCGTGACCTGCCCGTCGTTGTCGACGGCGAATTTCGCCGAACTAGCTTCATGGAAAGTTTTTCCGTGGTCGCCGGAGTGGAGGAATGGCAGGCCGGCGTCAAATCATATCATGAAGCGTTGAGACGTTCTGATCGCGACGAGACGGTGACCCACAAAGGACAGGATCCTATTCTGTTGAATCGTAAGCGGGTGACGCAGAAGCTTAAGCTCGTACGCAATTCACTGCTCGATGACTTTCGATTTACGCAAAACTTAACGGACCGGCCCGTGAAGATGACGTTGATCGGACCGGATCGAATTCAGCAGTGCTACGATGCCGATAGTTCCCGCGGCGTTTACCCAAGCACTGCCGAGTTTTTGCGCGATGTCGTTATTGTGGAACGCCAAATTATCGAGCAGCTCTCTCAAGCGGGATGCCGATACATTGGCATCGATGCGCCGGGTTATACAGCTTATGTGGATCCGAACTCGCTCGCGGCCATACGCTCACGGGGCGAAGATCCGATGGAGGTCATGGAACGATCCATCAATGCAGACAATGAAATTATCGCCGGGATTCCGCAGACAGTCTTCGGCATTCACATCTGTCGCGGCAATCGCCAGAGCCTGTGGCATCGCGAAGGCCATTACGACGCGATCGCGGAAAGACTTTTTGCCGGGCTTCAGCACTCGCGCTTGCTGTTGGAATACGATACCGAGCGCGCCGGAAGCTTCGAGTCGCTCCGTTTTGTGCCCAAGGGCAAAATCGCCGTGCTCGGATTGATCACGACGAAAGTCGGCCGGGTGGAAAGCGTCGACGAGTTGCGGCGACGAATCGACGAAGCAGCTCACTATCTACCCCTCGAACAGCTCGCCATCAGTCCGCAATGCGGTTTCGCCTCGAGCCTGCGCGGAAACCTGCTCAGTGAAGACGAACAGTTCCGCAAGTTGGAGGTCATGCTTGAAGTGGCGCGAAAAGTCTGGAACTGAAAGGGCGAGCCTTAGGCCAAGCTTGCTATCAATCGGCCATAGCCTCGGACGTTTTCTCTCACGTCGATCAGCTTCATGGCGTACCAAATACATGCCAGGCTGCTGGTGACGACGGGCTTTTTGATCTCTTGTTCCAGCAGTTCGACGTCCGGAAGGGTCGGCCAGCGCGGACAGGCGATGAACACTCCGTCGGCATCTCGCCCCTTGGCGTAAAGACGCTTGGCGATTTTGTAAGAGGCGTGCACAGGTAAATCAGTGAGATCGGCATTTTTGCGCACTCCATAGCCGGCGATCTGCAGGACTTCGAAACCCGAGGCTTCGAGGTGACGTTTGAGCCTGTCATTGAGCTCTTCCGGATAAGGTGTGCCGACCACCAGTTTTTGGCAGTTCATGGCTTTCAACGCTTCCACTTCCGCGGTCAGACCGGCGGCGACGGGAACGCCGAACTTGTCGCTGAGCTTTTTACCGAGCTGCCGGTCGCTGCCGAAAGGCAGGCGGGTGAAAAGCGGTGAGCCACTGAAAATGATCGAATCGCAGTGGTTTTCGACCAGATCTTGTACCGCCTCTTCGATGCGAGCGAGCTGTTTCTCAAAATCACCATCGACGAGTTGGCGCACGGTTCCAGTGGTATTGAGAATCATGAAGCCTTCAGCAAATATTTTATAAAATTCGTAAACCAGAGTGTCGCCTCGCGAGGGGGCAACGTGACCGATCCGTGCGCGCCATCCGTACATTTTTTAGCTCCTCAAAATTGGTGTTTCGCACTATCCATTCAAAGTTCAAGGTTGCATGTTCATCTCGGGCGCCAGCCGTAAAGGTTGGCGGGATTTTCAACAAGGATTTGCTGGCGAATGTCTTCCGCCGGTGGATAAAATCTCCAGCGGCGCCACGCAGCTTACGACGACGTGCTCTCGCACGGTCGACTTGACGACGGAGCGCAATTCACCCTATGGATTTCTTCTGAGAGTGGCAAGGGCAAATTTTCTAACAAGAGGTTTTTATGCCGACGAGCAATGGAGAATTAAATCTGTTTCTTTTGAAGGCCGACGGTCTGGTGCGTTGTCGCTGGGACGGTGAGTCCGAGCGGGTCGAAATACTCAATAGTGCGCTCAACGGAGAAACCGTGCGCGAACTGGCGCCTGATCCATTCCAGCGCAACCGTCTTTACGCGGCGACGTTGACCGAAATTCACGTCAGTGATGACGGCGGCGAAACTTGGCAATGGCTCCCGTCCGGCGGCCTTGACTATCGTGACATCTGGACGATGGCGGTTCATCCAAGCCGGCCCAATGAGCTTTACGTAGGTACGCTTCCCGCTGCGCTATTTGTTAGCGAAAACGGCGGCCGATCGTTTCGCGAGCTTGCGGCCTTGCGCCGGTTGCCGGATTACTCCAAATGGACGTTTCCGCCGCCGCCGCACACGGCTCATGTGCGTTGTATCGCACTGGACTCGCGAGTTCCGGATGAGGTTCTTGTCGGTGTCGAAGAAGGAGGCATTGCGCGCAGCCGCGACCGCGGTGAGACTTGGGAGGACATCAGCGGGCCTGCAAGCGCGGCCGCATACCCGGAATACAACGATCCAGCCGGAGTGTTGCCTTATCAAATGGGTAAGCACGAGGAAGGGCGGGTCTATCGCGATGTGCACTGGGTGACACGCCATCCGACGCGCATTGAAACGCTTTACGCGAGCACCGGCATCGGCACGTACCGATCCGACGATGGGGGCAAATTTTGGACGAAGCTCGACTATGGCATGGGTCGAGCCTACGCAATTCCAATCGCCATTGATTCTGCCATCCCTGATCGGCTCTACATCGGCGCGGCAGAGAATGGACCGACTTCCTGGACAGGCTATCGCACGGTGCGAGCGGGTCCGTACAACACAATTCGGTTTAGCCGCGATACTTCACGAGAAACAGGCGGAGCACGAACGCAGATTTTACGTAGTGTGGATGCTGGTGCTTCCTGGGAATTTTTAAAGAATGGATTGCCGGAGGGAAATCCCCACATGACCTGCGGCTTTGCCGTGAATCCCTTACACGGCAATTCACTTTGCGTCGCGTATACCGATGGCACGATCTACGCCACCTCCGACGGCGGTGACCAGTGGCATCGACTTGGGATCGACGAAAACAAGCTCTACGGCATACGACTAATTCCCTAAAGTCCCAACCGTTTGCAATTAGAGGAATCTTTGTGATTGTGCGGTAAACCCTGGTATCCTGGAGTCAAAATAAAATATTATTTTACTTAATAGTTGACAGCTTCGTTGCGATGCTTCACAATCAGCGATCAAAATCAGTCCGTTACGGACGGGAAAGGCGGCATTGATGATGAGGAAGCAAAAGCAGTTATTAAGCTATGGGTTAAGCGTATTGGCGGTTGTTAGCTTGTTGGCTTGCGGCAACCCGGCAAATCCGCCGCCGCCACAATGGACCGCAGAAAATTCGAATCCTTCTGCCGGAAGTTCCGCAACGGCAAGTAAGCCGGTAGTGGCAAAGACCGAAGCAACGCCAGGTTCCAGCCTGGACGCGCTGCAAAGGGGCGAGGCAGCGGGTGGCGGACCCCTGAAGGACATCGGCTTTAATTTTGATAGTGCCGACCTTTCTCAAACCGCACGCGCGATTTTGAAAGACAATGCCGAATGGCTCAAGGCAAATCCGGCGGCGCGAGTCCAGATCGAAGGGCATTGTGACGAGCGTGGCGCGGCGGATTACAATATGGCGCTCGGCGCAAAACGCGCTCAAGCCGCGATGGATTATTTGGCGACATTAGGCGTTGCGGCTAATCGGATGTCGACCATCAGCTATGGGGAAGAAATTCCGGTGTGTAGAGAGCACACGGAAGACTGCTGGGCAAAGAACCGCCGCGCAAGATTTGTTGCCTCGCAAACCAAGCCAACTTCCTGACCATCAGTAGAATCTTTCAGGCTAAAAAGACCTGTGCCATTTTTGGCACAGGTCTTTTTTTTAGCGCGCCTAGCTAAGCTGGCTACAGTTACAGCCAGTAAGCAGTCTGAAATTCAAAATTGCCCCGATTTCCCACGTCAGAACGCTAATCTGAGCGATCTAAAACCAGCAAGTCGCCATTCGAAAATTCACGCCCTGTGACATGGCGCGTGCAGAACTTCCGGTTGATCAGCTAGGGATGCATTGTGCGCGGCTAGTTTTGCTTATTTTGCCGTGCATATCGTACTCGCTGATTTCCATACTCCTCTCCTGTGAGTTCATGCCAGTGGGATATTGTTTTTTCCCCAAGAGACCACGGATCAATACGGGGCAAACCGCGATAAATTCTGGTGCAGCGCAAATTAGTTGATACGTTAACAACTCGCCTTGAAGTTTCAGCAGTACGTTACTATAGAATCTGGTTGCTCCGTTAATTGAACTCGGTTGAGTCACGCAAAACGGGAGACGATGATTCATG
>DATBEY010000279.1:0-9749 GCA_036558765.1 Binatia bacterium
CCGCCATGCTTCGAATTCGAATTTGGCGTTTATTCCACCGCACATGGCTTCACGTTCCAGATATCCTTCGCGTATTCGGCAATCGTTCGGTCGCTGGAGAATTTTCCCGAGCCGGCGATATTCAAAATCGCTTTTCGCGCCCAACCCGCTGAGTCCGCATAGAGCTCGCACAAGCGCCCATCCGCTTCGAGGTAGGACTTAAGATCGGCGAGATGCATGTAGTAGTCGCCCCCCGTCAGCAAGGCCCCACGGAGCGGCTCGAAAATACCCGGCTCATTATGACTGAAGTGGTTGGAAAAAATCAGGTCCAGCGCGGCGTGCGTTTCCGGCTCGTTGTCATAATGCCAATGCGGGTTGTACCAGCCACGGCTACCCGCCACCTGCTCAGCTGTAAGGCCGAAGAGAAAAAAGTTCTCTGCGCCGGCTTCTTCTGCCATTTCAATCGTCGCGCCGTCGCGGGTGCCAATGGTGAGCGCGCCGTTCATCATCAATTTCATGTTGCTCGTGCCGCTTGCTTCATAGCCGGCGGTGGAGATCTGGTTGGAAACATCGCTCGCGGAAATCAGGCGCTCCGCCAAAGAGACGCAGTAGTCCGGCAGGAATATAACCTTGAGCCGTCCGCGAACATCTGGATCGGCATCGATCACGCCGGCAAGATTATTGATAAACTTGATGATGAGTTTGGCCAATTGGTAAGCGGCCGCGGCTTTGCCCGAGAAGAAGAAAATTCTCGGCGTCATGTCCAGGTTGGGATTTTCTCGCAGCCGGTTGTAAAGCACCACAATGCGAAGCGCATTGAGCATTTGCCGCTTGTATTCATGAATGCGCTTGATCTGGCAGTCGAAAATCGCGTCAGGATCGACGGTCTGGCCGGCGGTTAACTTGAGCCAGTCGGCAAATTGTAACTTCGCCTCGCGTTTCGACCTCAAAAACGCGGACTGCAGCGCGCGATCATCGGCCAACGATTTTAACTTCTTAAGGTGGCTCAAGTCCGTGACCCAATCGTCACCGATCGCATCGCTGATCGTTGTCGAGAGGCTGGGGTTGGCGATCAATAGCCAGCGACGCGGCGTGACGCCATTGGTTTTGTTGTTGAAACGTTCGGGAAACATTTCGGCCAAATCTCTAACTGTCGACGTGCGGAGCAATTGAGAATGGATCGCGGCGACTCCGTTAGTGCTGTGCGAGCCCACGATGGCCAGATTCGCCATGCGCACCTTGCGTTGTGCGCCCTCCTCGATAAGACTCATACACGCGACCCGGTGTTCATCACCGGGAAATCGCGCGCGTACGTCGTCGAGCAGCCGCCGATTGATCTCGCAGATAATTTCGAGCTGACGCGGCAACAGAATCTGAAACCACTCGACTGGCCATTTCTCCAAAGCCTCAGGCAAAAGCGTGTGATTGGTATAGGCCAGCGTTTTTACCGTGATGGCCCATGCCTCATCCCAACCCAGGTGTGCCTCGTCGAGCAAAATCCGCATGAGCTCCGGTACCGCCATCGTGGGATGCGTATCGTTGAGCTGGATGGCAACCTTCTCGGGCAATGCCTGCCAGTTGGAGTTCGCCACGCGAAAACGCCGCACGAGATCGGCGAGTGAGCACGCAACGAGAAAATACTCCTGGACGAAGCGCAGCCCTTGCCCCATTGTTGTGTGGTCGTCGGGATAGAGCACTCGCGTCAGCGACTCCGCAGTGAGGGTTTCGGCCAATGCGCCGACGAAATCGCCGCTGCTGAATTCCTGGAAGTCGAAGTAATCCTGCGCCGCTGCAGCCCACAGTCGCAGCGTGTTGATTGTTTTGCCGCCATAGCCAACCACCGGCCGATCAAAAGGAATTCCGATTAGGCTGGATGGCTTACCCACGATCGCGCAGAGAGCGCCGCCGCGCACTTCGAAGGAGCAATTAAGATTGACCTTCACGGTTTCGCCAAAACGTGCGACTTCCCATGGATCCGGGCGCCTAAGCCAATTGTCCGGCAGCTCGTGCTGCCAGCCGTCCTGAATGGACTGTTTGAACATGCCGTATTCGTAGCGGAGGCCGTAACCCATAGCGGGAATCTGCATGGTGGCCATTGAATCGAGGAAACAAGCCGCCAAACGGCCGAGACCTCCATTCCCGAGTCCGGCATCAGGCTCCTGTTCCAGTAATTCGAAAGCGTCAATATTTTTTTCCCTCGTGGCGGCTCGCGCTACCGGATCAAGCAGAAGATTAGTGATATTGTTCGCGAGAGAGCGGCCGATGAGAAACTCCATCGAGAGATAGTAGACGCGCTTGGGATTCCGCTCGTCATAATTCTTCGCGGTGCGAATCCAGCGCTGCGACAAGACATCACGCACCGAATGGGCGATTGCCTCGAAGCGTTCGCGCGCACCGATGACGCTCATGTCCATGACGTTGTCAAACACGAGGTGGCGCTCGTAAAGCGCCTCGTCAGTTCCACTAAACCGAACCGGGCCGCAACCGTACTGCTGAACAAGCCTGGCCAGTTCCGATTCTGTCAGTCCGGCAAAGCGGGAACTTTTTTGGTTTTGTGCTTTCATCCCGATCATCCTTTTCTGCTTACCGAAAGCAGCGAACACACCGCAGAGGCGCAGAGTACCCGAGAAAGAAGTTTAGTTTTTCTCTTTTTTTAACAATTCTTATTCCGAACTCTGCGGCCTGCGCACCTCAGCTGTGAATCGCGGTGAATCCGCTTCTGCTAAAATGGCCATTTCCAGTCCGTGATTTCCGGCTTGTCGATGCCGAACTCATACGCATACTCCTTACACGCGATCTGCTCGTTCAGGAGCGTCTCGCGGGCGCTTGCGCCTGAGACACGAAAACGCGGCATTCGATCGATGGCATCGATCGCCAGGCTGTAGCGGTCGGTCTGATTGCGGATCGCGAGCTCCAGGGGCGTGTTGATGTTGCCCTGCTCTTTGTAGCCGCGGACGTGCACATTGTGCTGGCTCGGTCGGCGGTAGATCAGACGGTGGATTAGCCAAGGGTATGCGTGAAAGTTGAAGACCACCGGCTTATCCGGCGTGAAGATAGCCTCGAATTCGCGGTCGGTGAGGCCGTGTGGATGTTCGCTGTTGGGCGCCAGTTTGAATAGATCGACGACGTTCGCGAATCTGATCTTGGCGGCGGGCAGATGCTGGCGAAGCAGAGCGGCGGCGGCAAGCGATTCCATCGTCGGTAAGTCACCGCAACTGGCCATCACGACATCGGGTTCCACGCCCTGATCATTGCTGGCCCAATCCCATATCCCGAGGCCCTTCGTGCAATGCGCGAGCGCGGCATCCATGTCGAGGTACTGGAGGTGGACTTTTTTATCCGCGACGATGACGTTGATGTAGTTGATGCTGCGCAGACAATGGTCGGCGACCGACAGAAGTGAGTTTGCATCCGGCGGCAGGTAGATACGCACGACGCTCGGACTCTTGTTCGCCACCACATCGAGAAAGCCGGGATCCTGATGGGTAAATCCGTTGTGGTCCTGGCGCCAGACGAGCGCCGTGATCAGTAAGTTGAGCGACGGTACCTTGGCGCGCCATGGAAGTTCGTTGCACTTCTCCAGCCACTTGGCGTGCTGATTGAACATCGAGTCGACGACATGGATGAACGGTTCGTAGCTATTGATCAGCCCGTGCCGGCCAGTGAGCACATAACCTTCCAGCCAACCTTCGACGGTGTGCTCGCTCAGCATCTCCATAACACGCCCCTCGGCAGCCAGTTGCCCGCCGTCCGCATCTTCCGGAAAATAGGCACCGAGCCAGACCTTCTTCGCAACTTCATAAATCGCCTGGAGCTGGTTCGATTCCGTTTCGTCCGGTCCGAATACGCGGAAGCTGTTCATATTCTGCCGCATCACCTCGCGTAGAAAATTGCCCAGCGTCGGGACATTGCCCGCCTCGGTCGCGCCGCGTTTTTTAACGTCGATCGCGAATTTGCAAAAATCCGGCATGTCCAGTGGCTTACGTAACAAGCCGCCGTTCGCGATCGGATTGGCGCTCATCCGCCTCGATCCTTTCGGTGCCATTGCTCTCAACTCCGGAATGAGCCGCCCTTCGCGGTCGAAAAGTTTTTCCGGCTCGTAGCTGCGCATCCAGTTTTCCAGCACCTTCAGATGACCGGCGTTCGTCGCAACATCGGCCAGCGGAATCTGATGCGCTCGCCAGAAGCCCTCTAGATAGTGGCCGTCCACCTTCCGCGGCGCCGTCCAACCCTTGGGGCTACGCAGAATAACGACAGGCCAGCGCGGGCGGAAAGCCCTTCCGGAACGCCGCGCCTCTTCCTGGAACCGCCGGATCTCCAGAACGCAATGTTCCAGCGTGGCCGCCATTGCCTGATGCATGCTCTTCGGTTCGCTTCCTTCGACGAAATACGGCGTGTAACCATAGCCGACAAAAAGCGCCTCCAGTTCTTGATGAGTGATGCGGGCGAGGACGGTAGGATTGTTAATCTTGTAACCGTTCAGGTGCAGCACCGGCAGAACCGCGCCGTCGGTGATCGGGTTCAGGAATTTGTTGCCGTGCCAGCTTGTCGCAAGCGGACCGGTTTCGGATTCGCCGTCGCCGACCATCACGAGAGTGATCAGATCCGGATTATCGAAGACGGTGCCGTACGCATGCGACAGGCTGTAGCCAAGCTCGCCGCCCTCGTGAATGCTTCCGGGCGTTTCTGGCGTCGCATGGCTGCCGATCCCGCCGGGAAACGAAAACTGTTTGAAGAAGCGCTGCATCCCGGCGATATCTTCGCTTTTGTCGGGGTAAATCTCGGAGTATGTCCCTTCGAGATAGGCTTGCGAGAGAACTGCGGGTGCGCCATGACCGGGCCCGGAGATAAAGATGGCGTTGAGATCGTATTTGTTGATGAGCCGGTTGAAGTGGATGTACGTGAACGCCTGGCCGCCATCCGAGCCCCAGTGCCCTAATAGCCGTGCTTTCGTGTGCTCAGGTTTCAGCGGTTCTCGCAGCAGTGGATTCTCTTTGAGATAAAGCATACCGACGCAGAGATAGAGACTCGCGCGCCAGTATGCGTCGATTTTGTTCAACTCCTCGGGGCTGAGTGGCGATCCTTTAATAGTTGAGCGTGCTGTGCCGTATGCCGAGATGGCCTCAGCGACATCGGGTTCCGTGATTACTGTGGACATGATTTTTTACTCCTTCCGTCGATGAATACTGCTTCGAACGCGCCAGACCAGATAATTTGCTACTGCTTCCCGTTGCCCCAGCGAGTAGTCGCCGTGCCTCGCGCACGATCGTCAAATCTTCGCGCGTGGCGATAACGAGAACACGTGCCCTCGATCGTGCGCTGGTAATATCGGCGTCCGGCTTGCAGTTCTCGTTCGAGTTTCTGTCGAGTTCTATCCCTAGAAAATCCATGTTCTCGCAGACTCGCGCGCGGATCTCCGGCGAGTGCTCGCCTACGCCGGCAGTGAATACCAGACAATCCATGCCGCCGAGCGTCGCCGACATTGCGCCAATTGTTTGTTTGATGCGATGGACGTACATGTCGATTGCGAGTTGCGCGTCCGGGCTGGTCGGAGCCGCGGCGAGAAGTTCGCGCATATCCGGAGAGATTCCGGAGACTCCGAGCAACCCGGATTGGTAGTTGAGGCCGCGATCGAGATCGTCGACGTTCAATCCATTTCGCAGAAGATAAATCAGCATTCCGGGGTCCACGGTGCCGCTGCGCGTACCCATCATGATGCCTTCCAGCGGTGTGAATCCCATCGAGGTATCCATGCAGATGCCGTTACGAACCGCCGATATCGATGCGCCATTTCCTAAATGGGCCATGATGACGCGCAAGTCTTGACGGCGAAGCATCTCCGCTCCGCGCGTCGCACAGTAAGAATGGCTGAGCCCGTGGAAACCGTATCGCAGGAGTCCCCATTTTCGGGTCCACGCAAACGGAACCGGATAGACCGAGGCGGCTCTCGAAAGCGTGGTATGGAATGCCGTGTCGAACGCGGCTATTTGCGGGACCCGTGGCACGATCGCTTCAACTGCGGCGATCACCTTCAGGGTTGCGGGGTTGTGCAGCGGTGCGAGCGGCGCAAGCTTTTCGATCTGCCGTTTCACTTCCGGTGTGATTTGCACGGCTGTAGTATAGGGGCCGCCATGGACAACGCGGTGTGCGACTGCTTGGAGCTCTTCGAGACGAGCCAAAGCAGGACTTGATCCGGCTTGCAGATCATCAAAAATGCGAGCCGCGGCATCTTCGTGTCTTTCGACCTTGAGCACCTCGCGTATCGCTTCTTGCTCCGCTCCGTGAAAAAGGAGGGACGTCGGCTTCGTTGTCCAGTCGATGCTGCCTTCCGCAAGCAAGCTCTCGTCGCCCGCTTCGAGCAGGCTGAACTTGAGGCTGCTGGAACCCGCGTTACATACAAGGATCTTCATGATTCCTCAAAGTTGCGGAAGCGATGACGATAGTCTCGACATGGCGAGTGTCGTCCCAGAGCCGAATTACTGGTTCTGACAAGTCGTGTTCATAGCCGAGGGCGCTAATGCTCGCTGTGCTCAAGACAAAACATCTGCCCATTTCGGGAGCGAGACCGAGCCAGCGCGCCGCAAGGACTCGCAGGAAATGAGCGCTGGAAAAAATCAGCACGTTCCCGTTCACACGACGGACCCGTGTTATGATGCGGTCCGCTCGGTGCGCGACATCCTTTGCCGTTTCGCCTCCAGGGCAGCCGTCGCGAAAGAGTCGCCAGTCGGGCCGTTCCTTGTGAATCTCAGCCGTGATTCGGCCTTCGTATTCGCCGTAATTCCATTCGACGAGATCGGGGTCGAGTTCGGCCAGCGATCCGAACCCCGCCAAATCACAGGTCCGCAGCGCGCGCTGCAAAGGACTCGTAAACACTTTCGCGAACTGCAAGCTTCTCAGGCGTTCCTGAAGCCGGCGTGCATTGCGCTCACCACGCGCGGTTAACGGAATGTCGGTAAGTCCCGTATGCTGGCCGGAGAGCGTCCAGGCGGTTTCGCCATGTCTCGCGAGATAAATGACAGGAAGTGTTTCACTCATTGGATCAGTTTTCCCGTCGCAACTCAGCGCCACAAAGAAGAGCGCGCCACACCACCTCGAAGAAAAGTACGTGAATTTGGTTGCATCGGTGTTATCCTTCACTCCGAATTATCACGGTTACTTAAGACACCTTGATGTCGTTGCGCCGGCTCACGGGCTGACGCTGGTGTGATCGAAACCGCTGTTCTTGTCCCGCAGCGTTTGCAACAATTCGTCAAAGGACTTCCTGCTCAAGAACCTGTCAAATTGGGCTCGATAATTGTTCACTATGCTGACACCGTCGATAATGACATCATAGACGCGCCAGCCAGCCGGTCCGGAATTGAGTTTGTAAATGACACTGTACTCATTTCCGTCTTTGAGTGCCGTCTTCGTCGTAACCTCCATCAGACCGCCATCGGCGACCTCTTTGACAAAGTCAATTTTGGCGTCGGCATATTCCTCCAACTTACCCATGTATGCGTGCTCGAGTAAGCTAATGAAGAGCGGTGTAAATTCTTCCAGGCGATCATTGTATCGACGCGCATTAGCACCGAGCGAACGACGCGCCATCTCTTGGAAATCAAAGATTTGCCGTATCAGTGTGAGGGCGGCGCGTCGTCGCTCGTCCCGATGTTGGGGATCAGCCAATTTGCCATCGACGAGCACGTGCTGCACAGTCGTGATGTTGGTTTTGAGATTCTTCAATGTTTCGGATTCCGCGTAAGCAAATCGACAAAAGAGAATCCCGATCAAAAGGACTGCCAGAGTGCGTGATTGCTTGTTCATTGTTCCTCAGTGCACCGGCTCGTTTATGACGCAGCGATACCGATCAGCGCAAAAAATCAGCGCCAGCGCGCCACCATACGGGCGCGGCGTACCACTGCGAATCGAACATACACACCCTCGCGAGCGTCAGTCCGGCTGATGCTGACCAGATCGTTGATGCCACCGAATCGTCCGTCGCCGCCAACGAGGGCGCTCAATCGGTTGTCCCGCACGACCTGATAACCATCAAAGTGGGTCCAGTGATGCCATTGTCCCCAATTTCGATCGCGACCCAGCCGCACGTACAAGTCGTAGGGGATGCAAACGAGGCGATATTCAATCGGATCCAGATGGAGTTGCTCCGCGAGTATTTGGGAACCGAAACGGATCAGCGCATTGTCGATCTCCGAGCGGGCGAGGCCGCGGCGGTGGGAAAGTCTCAGCGCGTCCAGAAGCTTCGATGGAGCATCGGCCGCTTCGCTTTCAGCGAAGTCCTCAACCAGCGCTGTTTCCGCCGAAATCCGCGGCAGGTAGCGCGCACCGCCGGAGTTGATGAAAATTTGCTGGAGGAACTGTTGCGCCAGCATCTTAAGTTCTTCCGTCATGAATTGAGCGGGAGTTTTTGATTCGATCAAGACCTCGCTGCGAAGCACGCCTTCGTGCTCCAGCTCCGGGGTGAGCGGTTGCGCGTCCCAGGCATGGGAATACATGATTTCGGCCGCAGCTTTGATCTCGGGTGCCGCTGCAGCAATATGAGCGGCAAGCATACCCAATTCGCGGGCTCGGGTATTTGCGTCAGGCGGAAACGGAGCGGCCAGATCCACAGGGCACTCGTAGCGGCTTTGGGTCGAAGCAGCGCCACCGAGGCCGTTCTCTGCATCGTGAAAGTCCAGAAGCTCTTTCGTGAGACTGTGAGCGGCCGTAATATCGCCGCGCTCTACGGCTTCCAACGCGAGCTGCTCGAGCTGGGCGCGGCTTCGCCGTGACGACTTTTCCGATTCTTCCGCGCTGGTTCGAAGTTCCAGACCGGAAAAATAGCTGCTCCGTTTGTCATAAAACCCGCGAAAGGTCGGATCTTCTTTTCCAAGCGACGCGAGAATGTCGAGAACCTGAGCGCGAAAGCTGTTTTGCCTGGCCTGCGCATTGGGTCCCAGGTGCTTGCCCGGCGAAAACGGATCGAAGGCGGTGGCATCCGCGTCGTACACGTTTTTCGCAATCGCGACCATATCCGCGAGATCATCCATCGTTCGGCGCAGCTGCTCCGCTCGCGTGGAAATTTCTGCTGCTTTTCCCCAATCCCGCCCGAGCACAGCGGATCGGGTCTGGCGCAGCAGTTCGTCGATTTCCTTCTGCCTTGAACCGATCGCGCGGTACGAAGACTCATCCAGTAGAGCGCTTAAATAGTCGCGCGCCCTACGAATGTAGATATCCCCATAAACGGTGTCGATCCTGCCGCCTTCGATTAGTTGACCAACAATTTGTGACGAGGTCGGATTTTTTGCTACGGTCGTGTCCGGGGCCATAGAATATCTCCTGCAACAGTTACTAAGAATCGTAGGCGTTATTTAAGCCAAGGCTCAGGCTAAAAGCGCTTCCATCCGTAAATCCTGATCCAGTACACAGATTGTTGGTCCCCTCCGGGACCAGACACCAAGTCAATGTCGATTTGCGCGCCGGAGTGCAGATGCTGATAACTTCTAACTCGGATCAAATCGGGACGAGGTGCGGCATCGACCGGGCTCCAGCTCTCCGACGGTAAGGCAGTCTGCACATCATCCATGATTTGGGCGAACGTAGCCTCGGCTTCGGTTTTGTTCATCGTAGCGCTGTGGCATGCGACATAGATCAGCGATCGAGCAATGCCGCAATCCATTCCGGGCGTGGGAAGCTTCAGCCGGTCCAGATTGGAATGCTCAATCGGCGGACCGCGGAGATCCTGAATAGCATCAGTGCCTGCCGTGAGCGCGATCGCAACTTGCCGCACGACA
>DATBEY010000280.1:0-4615 GCA_036558765.1 Binatia bacterium
AGTGTACCGCTCGTAGTTGTGACGAATTTGTCGACCCTGGGATCTTCCAGCGCCAGACGCGCGGCGATATACCCGCCGACGGAATTGCCGACCACGTGATAGCGTTCGAGCTTTAAGCCGTTAATGAACGCCTTGGCGTGAGTCACCCGATATTCGATTGAAAGATCACTGGGATTCTCACTGCGGCCGAACCCGGCTTGATCGTAGGCATAAACGGTAAAACCGGCGGCAGCGAGCGGCTCGATGTTAAGTTGCCAGTTGATTTGAGCCGAGGCGCCCGGCGCCGCGCCGTGAAACAACACGACGGGAAAGCCGCTGCCGTGCTTTACATAAAAAGTCTTCAGACCATCGGCCTGAGTGTAGCAGTCCATGAGCTCGAGCTATTTTCCCAGGCCCGCGTCCGCGTAGCGTAGCACCTTGCCCCCTTTTGGGGCGCGGGTCGGCCCGTAGGGCGTATCTTTTTCGATATAAATGCATGAGCCTGTCGGGTATGTCGTGTCGCCGATTTCGACCTCACCTTCGAGGACATAAAACATCTCGTGATAAGGATGGCTATGAACGGGAATATCCGTATCCGGCCCCCAGTGACGGATCATCACCTCCGGCCCAAGTCCTCCGGGCGACACATGCAGCCATTTGGTGTAACCGCGCCCGCTTTTTTTCTTTTCCACATCTTTTTCATTGACTGAAAATATCGCCATCACTCCTCCAGTTTGGAAGGAAAGTGCTCACTCGAAAGACAGGAAGACCACGAAGCCTAAACTTTGTCCGAACCTTCATGTCCTTCGTGCGCTTCGTGTTTAAAACTATCATCCCGCAGCTGCACTTTTTCCCAGATTGCGTTCGCTCTCCGGCACCCATTTTTCGTACGCGGGAATCACGATCAGCTTATTCTTCTCCGGATCGCGTACAATGCATTTCGGATCTTCGCCATCCTTCACTTTTTCAATCTCGCGTAGATACATCTGCCGCAGCTTGATGATACCGTCGTCGATTGCCGGCCCCAGGTTTTCGTTCTCGCGATCGGCGATGGGCGGCATACTGTCCACCACCATGCCATCTTCGATGAAATGAAGCGGCGGAATTTCGTAGCCCAGCTCAGGGTTGTCGGAATCCCGATATTCTTTGTACGGCACGATGAATTCCCGTGGCGGCTTCCAGCGCCGGCTGAACGGATCGCCTTCGTACTTTCCCGGATTGTCCGATGGTTTGAAGCGCACGCGCATCAGCAATGTATGGGTGTCGTCGATCGGCACGCTCCAACGCGCCGCCGATACCGGTGTGCCGGCCTTTCCGCCAGCCAAGTACCTTCCACCGCTGCCGCCGCAGCTGATTCCCGGCATCAACAAATGGTGCTCACGGTAATTCAGCACGCCGGGCTCCTTAGTCTTTCGATAAGCTTTGTACACCATGCCCCATTCGGTTTCGTGAAATCCCAATTCGGGCTCGGTGCTCATGATGTCGGGCCAGGCGCCGCCATGGGTGAAGCTCGGATGTACCGGATCCATGCCGTTCTCGACGCACTGCAGCCAATTGCAATTTTGAAATCCCTGTATGGTGATGTAGACATCGCCTTCGCCGACGAGAAAATTATAGCGCGGCACCAGCGGCGCCGGCGGCGGTCCGAAGTACGCGAAAATCAAACCGCCGAGTTCTTCGACAGGATACGCCGGCACGCGAATATCTTGTTTCTTGAGCGGACTGTCGGCAGACTCGCCGGGAATTTGCACGACCTTGCCGCTTCTGTCGTAGAGCCAGCCGTGATATCGGCAACGAACTCCGTCGCGCTCGATATCGCCGAGGCAAAGATTGGCGCGCCGGTGCGCGCAGTACGCGGCGATCACTCCCACTCGCCCGGTTGCATCTCTGAAGAGAACCAGATCCTCGCCGAAGACGCGAATGAAAGTCGGCTTGGCTTTCAGATGGGCGGAGATACCGATGGGCCACCAGTAGCGACGTAAAAACTCGCCCATCGGCGTGCCTCGCCCGGTACGAGTGAGAATCTCATTTTCTTCTTTGCTGGTTTTGTACATCATCAAACCTCAACGCCGTGGATCACAGAGGGGCAACTCGACGTAGCTTCTTCAGTTCGCCAACATTTTCTTCATCCGCTCGATGACATCCGGCGGCTGGACAACGACTTTTTTCGCGATCGCTTCCAGTTCTTGCCCGGTCACCGGCTCGACCTCCCAGTTTCGCTTCTGTGCTTCAGCCTTGAACTCGGGGTTTTGGAGCGCCTTCATCAACGCTTCACGCAGAATTGCCAGGCGGTCGGCCGGGAGAGCCGGCGGCGCGATCAGCGGACGGCCAATCGAATCGGGCGCCATCAGCACCACCGCCAAACGCCGGGTCACGTCGGGTGCTTTTCGCTTATCCAAGATCTCGTTGACCGTCGGCACATCCGGCAATCGAGGATCTCGCTTGGGACTGCCGTGCACGAGCACGCGCGTGAAACCCGATTTTGACCATGTGCGGGTCGGCTCGCTCCCGAAATATCCTTCCAGACTGCCCGCGCGGCACTGGACTTCGCCCTTTTGCATCGCCAGGTCGATCTCCGCTGCGCCGGGATATCCGGTGACGATGCTAAATTTCACGCCTGCGACTTCCTCGATCAATCTCGGAAAATAATGCCCCACTGTACCGAGAGCCGTTGCACCGCAGCGCGGCTGTTCGGCGGCACTATGCAAGTCCTCTAATGTCTTATAGGACGTATCGCTACGGCTATAGATGATCCGAACGGTGCGTTCCGGTGAGCCGATCCAGCTGAACTTCGCCCAGTCGAACTTGACCTCTTTCATGTCCGTGAGCTGATTGAAATAGAGCCCTGGTGTGACAAATCCGATGGTCAAACCATCGGGCTTGGCGATGTTGTAAATATAATTCGCGGCGCTGAGCGATCCCGCGCCCGGCATATTCTGCGAAATGATACTCGGCTTCCCCGGAATATGCGGCGTCATGGCGCGCGCCAGAGCGCGCGCCCACAAGTCACTGATGCCACCGGGCGAAAACCCGAGCACCAAGCGAATCGTCTTGTCCTCGAAAAACTCCGGCTCCGCGCGCACCTCAGGGACGAGATTCAACGCGAATAGCAAGCACAATGCGATGCGCTTCATTCTTTGAAGTCCATGCGCGAATCCCAGGAGCGTAGCATGTCGAGCTCGTCGAGCGCTTCTTTCAAATATTTGAAGTTGTAATAATCGCTCACCGGCTTCTTCGGTAGGTTCCACTCGTTCGTATAAAAATCCACTTTTCGTTGATAGGCTTCCAAGTCGAGCACCGGCCCCCACTCCTTATGCACCTCGTCGTAAGCCAGACTTGCAAGCTCGCGATTGATGAAATGGTTGTGGCGCAGAATCGAATCGAGGGTTTCTTCCTTGCTGTACTTGGCGACCATGACGCCTCTTAGCAGCGCGCGCACCATGGCTTTGACGACGAGCGGCTTCTCCGCGATCACTGCGGGCGATGTGGAGAAACCCGCTTCGGGAATCGAAAAAAGATCGCGACAAGATTTCAGCGCATGACCGCCCATCTGTACCGCGATGTTCCAGTGCGGCGGATCGCAGCACACCGCGTCGACCTCCCCTTTTTCGAAAAGCGCCAAACGAAACCGCTCCGTGTTCGGTGGTTTGCCGCGGCTGTCGATCCAGGTGACGTCCTTTTCCGGATCTACGCCAAAATGGCGCATCACCATCTTTGCATCCATGCTCGAGCCGCCTTTTAGATCGCCGGCGATCTTTCTGCCTTTTAGATCTACAACATCTTTGACGTAGGGCTTGGCAACAAATACGTGGGCTGTGCGGTTGGCGATCGATACCACGTTTACCTCACCATCGATATGGTCGCGATTTTCCAGCACCGAGCGAAATGGCGGCGAGCCGCCCGGGGATTGAAAAATAATCGCGCCGTCTTTCCGCCACTGATGGCGCGGATGCTGGCTGTCGGGGATGCCTTGCACCGGTCGAAGGTCGACATCCAGTCCTTCCTCTTTGAAAAATCCTTTGTCATGGGCAACCCACATGGGCGCGAGATTCATGGGCAGCGCCGGGCCGAATACAACGATCTTTTCTTTTGAGTCCATTTGATGAAGCCCCCTCACCGACTACCAGAAATTGGTCTGGCCAAAGTTGACGAGTTTTGCTATACAGCAGGCGAATTTGAGGTGTCAAGGAGATTCTGGTCTGACCATGATCGAGTTTAACAGCCGCGTCGACAAGATCGCTACCGATCTTCAGGAGCAGATCACACGCGGTAAATTGAAGCCCGGCGAACGACTGCCCTCCGAGCGCAGTCTCTGTTCGGTATTCGGCGTCGGACGCACCACGATTCGCGAAGCCTTGAAGTCTTTGACCGTACTTGGGCTCGTCACCAGGCAAGGCCGCGGCGCGGTCATCACGGATCCAGAGCTTATTTCTGCGACAACCGCCGATTTGGCCGGACTGGCCGCGCAGACCTCAATCCGCCAGCTCTTCGAGCTGCGCAAATTGATCGAAGTCAAAGTGGCAGGTTGGGCGGCGCTGCGCGGCCTGCCCGAGGATATTGAATCCATGAAACGGGCGATCGAGGCCGAGCGGATGCGTGATACCGCTGCGGGTAATCCCAACCGCATGTTCCACGA
>DATBEY010000281.1:0-4269 GCA_036558765.1 Binatia bacterium
TTCCAAAATATATTCATCCAGATGCTGCCGTAGAGACGCCACTTTGATTCGCGCCACGACGTCGGCAGCAAATGCCGAGCTCAAAAGCCGGCGTGCCTCGGCCAATCCAAGCCCCCGCGAACGGAAGTAGAAAAGCGCATCCGGATCAATCTGACCGATGGTAGATCCATGACTGCATTTCACGTCATCGGCATGAATTTCCAATTGCGGCTTGGTGTTCACCACCGCGTCATCGGATAACAGCAAATTCTTATTCACCTGGCGCGCATCAGACTTTTGCGCATTTTTATGCACGACAATCTTGCCATTGAAGACGCCATGCGCTGCCCCGTTGAGAATCCCTTTGTAGAGCTCGAAGCTACTCGCCCGCGGCTTCACATGCTCGATCACCGTTGAATTATCGATATGCTGCCGGCCCGAGCCGAGATAAAGTCCGTTGAGGACGCATTCGGCTCCTTCGCCGTCGAGCGACACGTGAACGTCGTTTCTCACCAACGACCCGGCGAGCGTGACGGCATGAGCCGTGAGATGCGCTCCCCGTGCCAGCTTGGCTTCGAACGTTCCCGTGTGAAAAGCCGCTTCGCCCTCGCGCTGCACCCGACAGTGTTCGGCGACTGAATCCTTCTCGGCGATGAGTTCAGTGACCGCATTGCAGAAATAGCTCTCACGTGTGATGCCGATGTAGCTTTCGACAATTTTCGCTTCACTGCCGGCGCCAAGAAAAATCAGTGTCCGTGGATGTGTCACGAGCTGCCCGCCGCCGGCCCCCGAGACGTAGATCAAGTGAATCGGCTCAGCGAGACGACGCCCAGGCGGCATAACCAGGACGGCGCCATCGCCGAGGAAGGCGGTGTTTAGGGCCACCAAGCTCTGCCGCCGATAGCTCGCGTATCGGCCGAGCTGCGTAGACAAAAATTCGTCATCGCCCTTGATCGACTCCGCCAAACTTTGCAGCCGGACTCCTTCCGGCAATCGGTCTCGCAAAGACAGTTCTGGCGCGTAAACGCCATTCAGAAATACCAAGCGGGTGGCGCTGGCATCGGCAAACGCTCGGGTCAGCAGCTCGGCTTCGGCAACTTTCTTTGTTGCTCCGTCATGCCGTGAAAAGTCGAATGCCACAATCGGCTCAAGATTGGTGTATTTCCACTCCTCTATTTTGGGCGTTGGAAATCCAAGGCTGGTGAAGCTCGCCATTCCCGCCTCACGGAGCTCATTTAACCACGCGGGACTCTGCGCACTGCTGCGCGATCGGCGCTCTCTGAAGGCATCCAGATATCGCTCTTTGGTTTCTGTACTCGCCATGTCAGTCCCGATCAGGGAGCCCCCGCCTCCGCTTTGAGCCAATCGTAACCCTTGCGCTCCAGTTCCAACGCCAGTTCTTTGGTGCCGGATTTGATGATGCGGCCACCAAATAGCACATGGACAAAATCTGGCACGATATAATTGAGCAATCGTTGATAATGGGTGATCACGATCATCGCGCGATCGGGGCGGCGCAGCGCATTGACCCCATTGGCAACTATACGCAGCGCATCGATATCGAGCCCCGAATCCGTTTCATCTAGCAATGCCAGCGTGGGATCAAGCACTGCCATTTGCAAAATCTCGTTGCGCTTTTTTTCGCCTCCCGAAAAGCCTTCGTTAAGAGGGCGATTGGCTAATGCCTGATCCATTTCGACCAATTTCATTCTTTCCTTAATCAGGGCAAGAAAATCCATCGCATCCAGCTCTTCCATGCCGCGGTGCTTGCGCGCCGCGTTCAGGGCCGCTCTCAAAAAATAGACCGTGCTCACACCGGGAATCTCGACGGGATACTGAAAGGCCAGGAAAACTCCTTCGCGGGCGCGCGTCTCCGGATTCATCGCCAACAAATCCTTGCCTTGATAGATGACCTCTCCAGCCGTGACCTGATAGTTTTCCCGTCCGGCAAGAACGTGCGCCAGGGTGCTTTTTCCGGAGCCATTCGGCCCCATAATCGCGTGCACCTCACCGGCTCCGACATGAAGATCGATGCCACGCAAGATTTCTTTCTCTGCTACTTTGGCCCTTAGGCCGCGTATATCCAACATGACGGTTATTTGTATGGCGACGAAGCTAGACGACTCGCTGCAACGCTCCTTTGCTGAGCCGGCCTTTCAAACCTTGCCGGTCGGCAATTTCCGCGATGCTTACGCCGGCCAAAAAATTTGCCAGCACGAGCTGGGCATTTTCCCAGATCGATTTTTGCGAGCAAACTGCGCAAAACGAGCAGTAATCAGAGCCCTTATCGAGACACTCCATAAGAATCAGCGGCCGTTCTACCGCTTCATAGACTTCTTTAATCGAGATCGCACCGGCGGTTTTTGCCAACGTAAAACCGCCCCTTGAGCCAATATGAGATTTGACCAGGCCGCCGGCCACCAAGTCCTTCATGATCTTCGATAAATAAAATGACGGAATGCCTTGGCTTTGTTCGATATCCGATCGGCTGATGATCTTTCCCTCAGGCTGGCCTGCTAAATAGGATAACGCGCGCACGGCGTAGTCCACGCGCCGGCCGACGTTCATCAACGAGCTTCGTTCCGTTTTAGCGCCGCGCTTCACAAACGTTCCACAAGAAATATAGACTCTGTAAGTCTTTGTTGTCAAGTTAAGCGGTCGTCAAACAAACATTCACATCTACAGAGTCTAATCGGGATATTACTGACTTTAATTTTTCTGTGGTACTTTTGGTGCTCTGTGCCACACGAGGCCACGTCTGCGATGGGTCGAAACCAAGTAAAACTAGAAGCGGGTAAAGTCGATTATGATCTTTAGAATATCATCCGTTGTTTCCGTTTTGTTTTTTCTCTACGGCTGCGTGACAGACATCGTCCCCGCAACTGGAGAAAGACGTTACCTCGGCTATACCTGGCAGCAAGAAACCGGTATCGGCAAGCAAGCGAGCAAAGAAGTCACCTCGCTCTTCGGTGTCTACGGAGACACTAACCTTGCTCGTTATGTTACGGAAGTTGGCAATCGCGTGCTTGCGACCAGTCATTTGCGACGGCCCGGCGCCGATGAGCAAGTTCGCGCTACTCCGGTAACCTTCACGGTCCTCGACAGTCCTGTCATCAATGCCATGGCTCTTCCCGGGGGCTATATTTACGTTACGCGAGGCATGCTTGCTCAGCTGAATAACGAGGACCAGCTCGCGACGGTCATCGCGCACGAGATTGGGCATGTCGCGGCGCGTCATGCCGCCCGTCAGGCTTGGCAGCAACAGATCGGTCAAGGTTTGCTCCTCGGCGGCGCCGTGCTGAGCCAGGGTCTGGGTCTTCCCGCGCAGAATATCCTTAATTTTGGCGGCATGGCGGCGCAATTGTTTTTGCTTCGCTACAGCCGTGAGGATGAACTGGAAGCGGACAAACTCGGCGTCGAATATGCGATGGCTGCAGGTTACGATTCGCGCGAAGTGATCGGCCTCTTCCAGGCGCTCGATCGGATGCAGGAAAAAGAGGGTCAGAGCATGCCGAGCTTTCTCGCCACCCATCCGAATCCCGGCGATCGCATTCAGCGGATCCGAGAGCTGACCAGCGCGGCTCGAGATAGCCGAACACCAAACCCGGACACCCGTTATCTCCATGCTGTTGAGGGGCTGGTTCTCGGCGAAGATCCACGCCAGGGATTTGTTCAGGATAATGTTTTTTATCACCCGGATCTCGGTTTTCGCTTCCCGATTCCCCGCGGATTCAAGGCAGTGAATCAACCGTCACAGGTCATTATGGCCGAAGGTCAAAATCGCGCCGTGTTGGGGTTTACCGGTACAGCGGAGAGTTCGGCCGAGGCTGCCGCCGCCAAGTTGCTGAGTCAGCGCGGGCTCAGGGTGGTCGAACGAGGTTCCACACGTATCAACGGTTTTCCCGCTGTCGGCGTGCTCGCTGACGCGCAAACACAAAACGGCCAGATCGTCACCTTCACAACGTATTTCATTGAATATCGCGGTAAAGTCTACCAATTTATCGGTTACGCTCCGCAACAGCTTTTTGGCTCCTTTCAGAGCGCATTCCTTCAGACGATAAGAGGCTTTGCTGAAATTCAAGACTCACGAATTTTGGCGCGACAGCCAGTTCGATTGACCCTGCTGCGGGTCTCCCGTTCGGCGCCGTTCAGAGAGCTGATTCCCAGAGCATTGCCGGCGCCGTTCACTGCGGCAGAGATCGCGATCCTGAACGAGGCCGATCTAAATCAGGAAATCAGTCCCGGCAAAATTCTCAAGATTCCATCACAGCGGTAGTAGAATAACGGCAA
>DATBEY010000282.1:0-7345 GCA_036558765.1 Binatia bacterium
GACAATTTCAAGGTTATCGATGCCGACCGCCACGTGCTCGAGCCAACCGATTTGTACGACAAGTATCTGCCGGCGAAGTTTCGCGGGCGTGTAAAGATTGAGGGACCCAATCAGTCACGTCGTGCCATTGATGGCCAACCCATTTCCGATGCGGACCGGATGCGCCCCGGTTTTCAACAGGAAGATTACGGCTTTACTTTCGGTGCATCGAAGCGCTGGCGCGAGACCTTCGCGGAAGCCCTCGCATCGAAGTTCGATTCCGCCTCCAACATTCGCGATATGGATCGCGAAGGTGTTGACATCAGCGTCCTCTTCCCCACCCTGGGTCTCTACATCATGTGGCGCGATAATCTCGATCCGGAGCTCAGTGCGGCGATCTGCCGGGCCTATAACACCTGGCTTGCGGATTACTGCAGCTACGATCCCAAACGTCTGCACGGCGTTTGCCTGATCCCGCTGCAAGACCCCGCACGCGCGGTTGAGGAACTCAAGTTCGCCAAAGAAAAACTCGGCCATGTCGGAATTTTTTGGCGCCCGAACAAGCTCTGCGGTCGGACGCTCTCGAGCCCTGATTATTTTCCGATCTATGAAACCGCCGCCGACCTCGGCGTTGCGATCTGTGTCCATGAAGGCGCGCGCACGGTGCTCGAGCAATGCGGCTCGGATCGTTATAGCGAGTTCGGCCGTCATATCGCCTGTCATCCGCTCGAGCAGATGCTCGCGAGTTTGAATTTTTGTGCCGATGGCGTGCTGGAACAATTTCCCAAGCTCAAGGTGGCTTATCTGGAATCGGGATGCGGTTGGGTGCCGTTCTGGCTCGAACGTATGGATGAGCACTGGGAGCACGACGGCCACGGCCGGGCGAAAACGACGAAAGAAAAGCCCAGCTACTATTTCAAACGCCAATGTTGGGCGAGCTGTGAAGCCGGTGAAGAGCTTGCGCCAGTGTTTGTCGACCATGTTGGCGCAGACTATCTGACCATCGCCACGGATTACCCCCACAGCGATTGCATCGGTAAGTTCCCCGACCGCACGGTGGGTGATTTAAGCCGAAATGACAAGATTACTACCGAAGCGCGGCGGAAAATCTTATGGGACAATCCGGTGCGCCTGTATGGATTGGAGGTTTGACTTTCATGGGCAAGTTTCACGTAGTGTATTTTGGCAGCAATGACGTACCGGTGCATTTGATCAAGCCGATTTTGTCAGAAATCGACGCTGACATGACGATTCGCCGGCCGACGAATGATGCGGAAGTCATCGAAATGGGGAATGATGCCGATGGCATCATTATGCACGGCTCGGTGCCGCTCACCCGCGAAATCATTTCTCAGTTGAAGCGAACCAAAGTCGTCGCGCGCACCGGGGTCGGTGTCGACCGCATGGATCTCAAGGCCGCCAGGGACCACGGCCTGATCATCTGTAATGCCGCAGGTTGCAATTCGATCGAAGTTGCCGAGCAGGCGATCGGGTTGCTGATCGCTATTTCACGCAAGCTCATGCGCATGAATCAATACGTGCGCGACGGCAAATGGCGCCGTCACACGGCCGAGTTGCACGCCTACCGCGGGCGGGTCTATCGAATCCAAGGCCGGACGATGGGGATCGTTGGCCTGGGCCACGTCGGCAAGCAAGTCGCCCCGCGCGCCCAGGGCATGAGGCTCAACGTGCAAACCTACGATCCGTATCTCGATGCCAAAATCGCCGACAAAATGGGCGTAAAGATGGTTTCACTTGACGAATTGGTCGCCACCTCTGATTTTATCAGCTTGCACGCACCGCTCACTAAGCAGACGCGCAAAATGTTCAGCACGCCACAATTCAAAGCGATGAAAAATACCGCTTACCTGATCAATTGCGCGCGCGGCGGTTTAGTCGACTCCGATGCGCTTTACGATGCCCTCGTGGCCGGAGAACTCGCCGGCGCCGCCCTCGATGTGACCGAACCGGAACCGCTGCCGGCCGATCATAAGCTATTGACTTTGCCCAACGTCATCGTCACTTGCCACACCGCCGCCAATTCCGACGAGTCCTACGTGGACTGTCAAACCCATGCGGCTCGCGAAGTGGTGAACGTCTTAAGCGGCAAAGGGCCGAGCACCGAAATCAAAGACCCATGGCTGTTGGCCGAAGCACAAGACGAAGGCTTTGGGGGCGTATAGCATCACGTAGGTCTTAAGTCGTTCTGCGCGACACAGCGAGTAACTCTGCGGGTTTTAGCTCTATTCCAGCGGCACAGTTTTGTTCGGACTCGAACCACTCGCAGTGTTAAAGGCAGAAATTTAAAGAGCACGCGAGGATTCCTGGGTCCTCTTTGTCACAGGACGCCAAGGTATGGAGGTTGCAGGGTTTGACCGGTAGCCGAGGTCAAACCAATGAAACCATATCTATCGCTGATGCCGCTGTTCGGGCTGGTATCGACTCTGTTCATTTCTCCCGCTCATTCTCAATCCGATGATAATGATTTTTACCGGCCGTGGGTCGACTACAGAAACGGCGCCATTTCTTTGGCCTTCGAGCGGACACCGATCCCCTTTGCTTTGTCCGCGCTTCACGCGACCACCGGATTTCAGATTGTCATACCACCCGCGTCGGAAAGAAAATTGATCAACTTGAAAATCAATCAGCAACCGCTCGAACCCGCTGTGCGCTCGCTGATCACTTCGATTGGTTATAAAAATTTCGCCCTGATCTACGACGACAAAGGTCAACCCAACCGTGCGGTTGTGCTTGCCGTACGCCCTGAGACCACCGATGATCGCGCAGCGATCGCGAAAAGCGAACCCACCGTAGAGCCGTTATCGCCAGAGGAGCAGGACAAATTACAAAAAGATTTAGAACGTTGGAACGAGCTCAAGCAGGAAGAGCGCGGCCGAATCGAAGATCGTTTGAAAAATTTACCGCAATCCGACGAACGCGACCAACTGGTCAAGATCTACGGAAAGCAAATACTTGCTATGACTAAGTAATTGAGTTGTATTCGCCGTCGCGCCGGGTCGTTTTCTCGATTACTTGCCCCAAAGCTCTCGTGAGGCGATCCGCGCCCCCTCTGCCATCGCTTCAAACTTCGCCCAGCCGACTTGCGGATGCCCCACGCGTGAACCGATCCCGCAATCGGTGCCCGCGATAACGTTTTCGCGGCCGACGATCTTGGCATAGCGTATCAATCGATCCGCGATGGCGCGCGGATGCTCGATAAAATCGCTGTAGTGGCCGATGACCCCGGGCATCAGCGACTTTCCATCCGGCAATTTGACATCCTCCCACACTCGCCATTCGTGTTCGTGGCAGGGATTCGACGCTTCGATGGAGTAGCAGCCGGCACGCACTTTCAAGATGAGGTCAACGATGTCCTTCAGGGAAATGTCGTACTTGTGCGGCCCATGATAACTTCCCCAGCACATGTGAAAACGAATGCGATCTTCGGGCAAGCCCTTGAGACCGTGATTGAGCGCCGCGATCCTGAGCTCCTGGTATTTGCGGTATTCCGTCGTGCTCATCTGCGGGTACATTTGCCAGGCATCGGCCAAGTCCGGGTCGTCGATTTGTAGAACAAATCCAGCATCGGTGATCGCCCGATACTCTTCGGCCATCGCTGCGGCAATCGCGAAGAGATACTCTTCGTTCGTTTTGTAATATTCGTTTTTCATCCAGTGCTCCATGGTGCCCGGAGCCACTGCCGGCAGAAATGCTTCTGCGAATTTCTTTCCTTGAAGCGCGCTCTTGAGATTTGCAATATCGGCGTTCACCTCGTCCTGACCGATATAAGTGAGCGGCTCGACACAATAGAAGACCCGCGCGTGATGACCGATCGATGTCCTGCCGCCGCGATTGAAGTATTCGGTGAACTCCAACATGTCGCGGCCGAAGATCGAAGTTGCTTTGAAATCGGCTCCTGCCGGCCGTTCAATGAAGCCGCCGAGTCGTTCTTTCGTATAACGAGAAAAATTCGATTTTCCTAATTCGCCATCATTGACGATGTCAATCCCGCACTCGATTTGTTTCTCAACGACTTCAGCCACCGCTTTCCGGGTGCGACGAGCAAGCGCCTCGGCATCGAAGGGCTTGCCTTCGTTTCGCGCCACCAGCATCGCCATCAGATCGCGCGGTCGCGCTAAACTGCCAACATGACTCACGAGAATACGATCGGTACTACGCTTCATAACGACTGCCCCTCGCTCCAGGACCGAAGTGCTGGATTATTGAAGTGTTGGGACATCGGTATTCACAACCCAGTACTCCAATTTCATCACTCCATAATCCCGTTTCCCTGCCTGTGCTTTTCCATCAAATATTTGATCAAAAACGGCCAGACCTGAGTCGCATCCGCGAGCATCTCGGCGTAGATGCCGTTCTTGTCCGCTTTGCGCCAGGATTCATTTTCGGAGTAGGTGCAGCCGGAAAGATGGCCGAAGTGAGGTTTGTCAGGGCAGATCCTCACGCCGTAGCTGAAACGCCGGTTGGGATAAGTCGGTCCAAGCCGTTCGTTGATGATCTCGATCAGCGGCGCCACGTTCTGCACGTTATTACGCGGCACACCGCCACCGATGGAAAAAATTCCAAATCGTTTGGCATCGGTGACAATTTTAATCAGTTCCTTACTGTCGCGCTCCAGATCCATCAGAATCGGTTTTTTCCGCCGGCGCCGCCGCTTGATGTTGTGAATGTAAATGTCATTGCCCAGCTCTGAATCCACGAACGCCGGCACGAAGACTGGAACTTTTTGGAGATAGGCCGATTTGAGAATGCCTCGCTCATTGGGGTAGTGCTGCGCCAGATATTTCCCGATCAGTCGATTCAACGCCGTCGGACTGAGTGTTTCTTTGCCGTCCAGATTATCGATCACCGCACCGATCACTTCTTCGACCGTGTCGAGATTGGTCTCCGGTTCCAGAGTATCGGTGACACGATTCAGTTTGCGCCGAGCGAGCTCGGTATCGTCGTAGCGGGGATTGTACTTGTAGTGCTTGAGCCCGATGGATGAGACGAGACCGTGCGCCATCAAAGCACCCGTCGAGGAAATTGCGTGAATCATCCCACGCTCGATCATATCGCAAATCACCAGATCCATTTTCCCTACGGTCATGGCGCCGCTGATCGTCAGGAAGCGAACGCAGTGCTTGTCGCAGACCATTGCCTCGAGTGCCTTCGCCCCGCGTACTACTTGCGCCGCCAATCCGCCGTAGCGTCCTAGGGTGCGCAGCAATGACACCGTTGACCGGCGCTTGCCGCCAATCCATTCGTCGAGCGCTGCATCGATGAGCGGCATGATATAGCGCGGGTCGGCAAAGATTGCGTCCGGAAAATAGCCGTCGCGAATTTGTCCAGGCCGTGCCATATCGAATGGGTTGATGAAGACCGAGCGCGCCGGTTTTCGATAAATCGCTTCGGCGTTACGTTCCGAAAAAGCACCGACGACGATCACGTTTTCTCCCCGAGTTTTCTTCCGAGCATAATCCGACGGCAGGATCACCTCGCGGCACCAATCTCTTTCGACAAATTTTTTCAGTAGCAATCCTAACGGAGCGTCAGGCAGTCCGCTGTAAATGATCGTGGGCTTCGCTTTCATCGTGACCATGTCGCGAATGGTATGGGCAACCTCGCCGAGCATGCGTGCACCGAACGCGCAAAAGCGCATGGCGTTGATGATATCGCCGACGGTTACGCAGTCGCGCAAGTCGAGCGAGCGCAGTTCTTCGAATTCCAACTTGTTCGCAGCGGATTTCATGAGCGAGACTGATTCTCCATATCAAAGATTATCACGAACGCAGTGATTCATGGTGTCTGCGGTGCGGCGGATATTTTTCTTAGACCAGCGCTCACCGCAACGCCGGCAAAACCAGCTGCGCGCAGCGCTGCATGGATTGCAGCACTCGATCTTGAGACAACCCGCCGAAGTGAAAGGTCAATCCGACGTGAGTCGTGCCGACGATTTCGATGATGCGCTTTAGGATACGCACGCATGTTTCCGGCCCGCCGAAAACAGCGCGGCTGTCCCGCACCATAGCGTCGTAATCCAGATGGCTGAAGACTCGTTGGTAGACGGGGTTCTCGGGGGTGAGATTTTGCGCTTCCATCGCAAAAGCGCGCCACCGATGCCAGTGCTCGATCGCCTCGCGACGGGCCTGCTCGTCGGTTGCACCGACATAGACAGGATACATCGTAAACACTTCGCTCCGTTCTATCGCATGTCCGGCACCCCGCAAGGCGGCCCAGTACATCTCCACCCGAGGTCGCTGCTCTTCGTTGGTCGCAATCCACGGCAACGTCATCAAATGATGACCGCGCCCACCGATCATCTTGAAACTTTCCGGATCGCGATTTGCAGTGACATAAATGGGCGGATGAGGTTTTTGCACGGGTTGCGGGAACACGCGGATCTTTGGAAAACGATAATGCTCGCTCTGCCATTCGAACTCAGCGCCGCTCCAGGCGCGTATGACGATGTCGAGGGCTTCGGGAAGCCGCTTTTGGGCATTGCTCCAATCATAGCCAAAAACCGTGTATTCCGTCGGATGCATGCCACGACCCGCGCCGAAATTCAGTCTCCCGGATGAAAGCTGATCAACCATGGCAAATTCTTCGGCGATACGCAGCGGATTGTGCATGGGTAAAATTGAAACGGCGGCACCGAGGCGTAATCTTTTCGTCCGCTGAGCGGCAGCCGCCAAAATAACGGAAGGACTCGGCATCATTCCGCCGAAGTGGCGAAAATGATGCTCCGTGACCCACAGCGAGTCGAAACCGAGTGACTCCGCCGCATCTATCTGTTCGAGCCAGCGGCCATAGACCGAAGCGGAATCGCCGTCCAATTCAGGTACGTACGTGTTAAGTATGTAGTACCCAAACTTCACGTAAGCATAATCTCCCATTCTCGTACTGGTTTAGCTCAACTTGCACAATGTTTGTCATCTCGAACTCTCCGGTAATTCGCTGAGAAGATCTTTCCCTGACCAGAGCCAGCACCGCTTTTGATTTCCGCTGGTTCGAGCGCTTCCGAGTGTATTATGGGGAATTTCCCCAGCCGTCAAGCAAAGGTTTGCAATGCAGTCTGGAAACGAGTTTATTAGGTCAGCTCTCAGAAGGACGCACCATGCGATCCCTACGCCTAAGATTCTATTTGTTTCGACTGATCACCTGTGCTGTGGCTTTCGGCTGTGTTCTAACGGCAGCACGAGCAACGGCACAGGAGCTCGGCAAGCTTCCTTATGTACCGACACCGCAAATCGTCGTGGACGAAATGCTCAAGCTCGCCGGTGTGACTGCGAACGATTTTGTCATCGATCTTGGCTCGGGTGACGGCCGGGTAATCCTGACGGCGGCGCAAAAATTTAAAGCTCACGGC
>DATBEY010000283.1:0-9234 GCA_036558765.1 Binatia bacterium
TTCTACGAGCAATTGCTCGGCATGAAAGTCGTCGAACAATCCCCGCGCATGGTGTTCTTGCAGACCGGCGACGACTATTTAATCTTGGCAAAGGGAAACGAGCCGTTGAAATACGATTCGGCCAAAAGTACGCCGGTGCACCATGCTTTTAAAGTCAAGCCCGACGATTTCGAATCCTCGATCGAATTTCTGCGCAAAAATGACGTCGAAGTGTTTAATATCGAAGATCGAAACCAGGGAGTCTTCTGGGGACCGCAAGCGTATTTTCTAGATCCGGACGGAAATAAACTGGAAATCTATGCTGGGCCGGGAGCGAAGAAGAGCTAAGGATGGGATTAGAAGTACAAGCATTGCACTTGGCGGAAATAGAATCTCGAAAAGATTTCTCCCTGCGGTCAAATGACATCGACTCAGCAACAGCAGCGTACTCAAAGAGTACGCTGCTGCTCGATGACCGGTCCGTCGCAGGCCGGCGGGGATGAGGCTCTATTTGCCGCGGGTCGCCGTCCATTTGGCGCCACCGGAGGTGCCGTCGATTGAGTTGCCGTTGACGTTTCCGGTGTATTGAGTACTGCCCGCGGTGAACGTGATCTGGCTGCCATGGAGCTTGCCGTTGATCGGCGTCACCACGGAGCCATTCTTAAGTGTGCCGGTAATGTTCTGAAAACTTTGTTTGATCGTCAAGTCGCCTTGACCCGTTTTCCAACTGCCGTCTACTTTTGCCGGGACGATCCACAGATGAGCGGTGCACCAGTTGGTGCAATTTTCGACCGTGGCATCTTCGTCGGGCTTCCAATCTTCCATATCAAAAGTGTTCGAAACGATACGAGTGCCGGGTTTTAAATTCAAGATTTTCGGTCGCAGCTTCATATTGATACTCGGCAGCAAGAACATGGTGATGACCTGAGCCTGTGAAAAGTCGCTCTCGAAAAGGTCCGCTTTCATAAAGCTCGCCTTGTCGCTTACGCCTTCTTTGGCGGCATTGCGCTTTGAGAGTTCCACCATCTCCGGATTGTATTCGATGCCAAGGGCTTTCGCACCCCGCTTCGCCGCCGTGATCACTGTGCGGCCATCCCCGGAACCCAGGTCGATGACGTAATCCTTCGGCGTTACTTTGGCCATATCGAGCATTTTATCGACGAGCGCCTGAGGTGTGGGTACCCAGACCACGTCCTTGCCCGCCTGCCCAACCTCCGGTTGAAAGTCCTTTGCCGGCTGTGCTTGGGCAAGAGCGGCCGCGAAAAAGATGGCGAGCAGAGCCCAAAAATTATAAGCAACATAACGTTGGTTCATAGATTTCCTCCGCAGATGAATTTGAAAATGTTTATAACAAGACGACGAGGCGGACGGGAGAGGCCGCCGAAAAAACCTTTAAGGCAACCCGGTGTTCGCGCTCTCGCTCTTTCGAATCGGCGAGTAACTATTTGCCGGCACGGGTGGCGTTCCATTTCGTGCCGCCGGCAGTACCCTCGATGGAGTTGCCGTTCACTCGTCCAGTATAAGCGACATTGCCGGCAGTGAATGAAAGCTGATCGCCGTTGAGTTTGCCTTCGAATGGAGTCACCGCATTGGCCGATTTGAGGGTTCCCGAAACGGTTTGAAAGGTTTGCTTGAATGTGAGCTCGCCTTGGGGTGAGGTCCACATCCCATCGACCTTAGCCGGTACAATCCACAGGTGCGCGGTGCACCACGAATTGCAACCAGGCAGTGTAGCGTTTTCGTCCGGTTTCCAATCGGCCATGTCAAAGGTATTCGAAACAATGCGGGTACCGGGTTTGAGATCGAGAATTTTCGGTCGGAGCTTCAAATTGATACTCGACAGCAAGAACATTGTGATCACTTGCGCCTGCGAGAAATCACTCTCGAACAAATCGGCTTTGACAAAGCTCGCTTTGTCGCTCACTCCCTCTTTGGCAGCGTTCCGTTTCGAGAGCTCGACCATGTCAGGATTGTATTCAATGCCAAGCGCTTTGGCGCCCCGTTTCGCTGCAGTGATCACGGTCCGACCGTCTCCGGAGCCGAGATCGATCACGTAGTCCTTCGGCGTCACCTTTGCCATATCGAGCATCTTATCAACCAGAGCTTGCGGAGTCGGGACCCAGATCACGTCTTTGCCATCCTGACCGACCTGCGGCTGAAATTCCGACGCCGGTTGCGCATGAGCTGTGTAGTCGAAGAGCGCTAAGATCAGCGCGAGCAAACTGATGCGCACGAAAGTCTTTTTCAACATGTCTCCTCCGAAAGTCGTAATTGAGAATTGTTTGGCAACGAACGACATCTTGCATACTCTACGGCAAGCAAAATGTCTAGGTGAGCAGCTGGAGAAGTTTAAGTTTCGAGGCTGCGGATCGTCGGTACGCGCCAGGCGACAAATAACGCCAGAACAATCACGATAACGCCCATTACAGCAACGGTTGAGGGCGCGCCGATAAAGTGCGCCGCGGTACCGGCAAAAAGCGCTCCGATCGGCATAAAACCGCGATCGAGCATGTAAAGACTCATGACGCGGCCGCGGAGCTCATCGGGGACGAGCAACTGCAGGATGGTGGCCGTGCTGGCGAGAAAGAACATTTGAAACGCTCCGGCTATGACCAGAGTCAGGAGCGCCAGCGAGAAGACCCGGACTTGAGAAAAGAGAATTAGAAAAAGACCGAGAACCACAATGCTGCCCACTAGGAATAGTCCTTGGCGTCTCAATCGATTGGACAGCGAGGCAAGCGTGAGCACGGCGATCACCGCGCCAACGCCTGGCGCTGCCATCAACATGCCGAGCCCGTCGGGTCCGACCTTCAGTACGTCTTTCTGAAAGACCGGCATCAACGTCTGATAGGGCACAGCAAAAATCCGTGGCACATAAGCGAGCGTGAGGAGCGCGAGTATTGCCGGAGTCGACCAGATATAAGCGAAACCTTCTTTGAGATTCGCGATGGCCGACGAGTGGCGTGCCTCGCTCGATGTTTCTGGTATGTGCATTAAATAGATCATTACGAGCACGCCGATGTAAGCGATGCTTTGCACGAAGAAATTTCCTGCGGCGCCGAAAAGCGCAATCAGCGCGCCTCCCAATGCCGGACCAATGACTTTCATGAGATTGAAGCCGCCGGAATTGAGCGCGATGGCATTGACCAGATCTTCTTTGGGAACGACGCTGGGAATCATGCTCTGACGCACCGGTTCCGTGAACGACCATGCGACGCCGGTGATCAAGGTGAAAATAAAAATATGCGCTACATGAAGGTAAGGCGATGCCACCAACGCGGCCATCGCAAGGGCGGTGATAATCAAGATCCATTGCGTTCTCAGCAATAGCTTGCGGCGATCCATGCGATCGGCTGCTACGCCGGCCATCGGTCCGGTGACCAAAAACGGCACGGCGCGCAAGCCGTTAAGCGCGCCGAGCAGCATCGAATTACCCGTCAAGTCGTAGAGCAGCCAACCGAGGGTCACCTGCTGGACCCATTGACCGGCGCTCATCATCAGGGTGCCTGACCAGAGATAACGATAATCGAGGTGGCGAAGAGAGGAAAAAGTATGAAAACGAGCACGCTGGGACTGGGGCTCGATCGCCGGTGTTTCGATCGAGCGAGATAGTTCTTCTTCCAAAATCTTAGGTTCCTGTAAGTGCGGTGCGAGGTTAACGCGATTCTAGCAAGACTCGGACACGCTTACGACGAGGCGATTCGTGAGCTTCGCCCTCGCGTACAGAGAATGAAAACGCCACCTCCCTGATGCGGATCCCTCGATACGCGCTGCGCGCTACTCGCTACTCGGGAAATCGGTTTAGACCGACGATCCTGCGAAAAAAAAGCGTTGAAGAACGCCTGGTGAAAGGGGGACGTCAAACACGCTCAGCCGCAGTCTGTCTTTTTTTAGCAAAGGAATAAGCATCATAACCTTCATGAATCAGTTCGATGGTCTGATCCTTCGCCGCATCGAAATTTACGCCGATCGGGTCCTGGCCATTCTGCACGAGAATAATCTGCTCGCGCAGAAGCTTACGAAACATAATGACGCCGCGGTCGGCTTCGCCGAGATGTTCGTCGGTACGATCAGCAATCGGACCTTGGGTCTCCCAAGCCATGTGATCTTGGCTCGCAAAATGACTCAAATGAAATTCGCCGGTGTCGTCTTTGGTGGCAATGAATTCCATGGGCGGATCTTCTGGTTGTTCCGCCATGCTGCCGTCTGTGGTCGGACTGAAGCGAAACTGAAAAACTTGCGTGTTGGCGTCATCGATGGGAGTGCGAAAATGCATGGCGTATCCGGTGCGCACCGGAACGAAGAGAATGTTCGGGAAGATGAGCGGGTGCGGCGCCTCCAGCGGTACGTTGTCGCCGGCAAAAATTCGTTGTTTCTGGATTCCCGCCCAATTGGGTTGCACAACCAGCTCAAATTCGATTTTGTTCAGCTGCTGATAATGAAACGGCACGTAATCCTTGCTGCCCTTCAGTTTAAGCGTGTGCGAGTGGAGATAGTACGTATGTGTCGGATCGACCGAGTTCTCCATGGCCTGAAGCCAATTGCAGCGCAGCACTTCGCAGACATCGATCTTTTTGAGACCGTCGGGCCGCACTAGCAGGTCCCATTTGGGCAGGAGCGGTTTTTTCTCGGGCGGCCCCATGTATGTGAACAATAGACCGGCAAGCTTTTCGACGGGATAAGCCGGGTGGCGGATTTTATCTCGAAAACCGCTCTCAGGATTCTCAAAAGGTTGTTCGACGCATCTGCCGCAGGCGTCGTATTTCCAACCGTGATAGGCGCAGCGAATGCCATCAGCTTCGACAAAGCCGTAGTAAAGCGACGCGCCGCGATGGGAACAGCGCTCGCGAACCAGACCATAGCCGCCGTTTTGGTTACGATAGAGCAACAGGTCTTCGCCAAGTACGCGCACTCGTTTTTTTGGTTTTTCTTCCGTGAGCTCGACCGCCGCAGCGATCGGGTGCCAATAGCGCCTGAGCAGTTGGCCGGCCGGTGTTGACGGCCCGATCCGGGTCAAAAAACTATTTTCTTCCTGAGTGATCATGGGTCGGCTCCTTGCGGAATGTCGACGAGCTGCGACGGATTAAATGAATTTACAGTAATCGAACTTCCGGCAAAGTGTCAACGAAGGGCGCATCGTACAAGCGGCGATGGAAAGACCGTCAAGCTATTTTGCATCGTGGAAAATGATTCCCAATGTGTAACGCTCGCCTGAATGAACGGTGCTGACGCCGTGGCGGAGGGTTGCGCGGTAATAGCCCCGTACTCCGCGAACCGGGCGATGGTGGACGGAAAACACGATCGCGTCGCCGCGATCGGGGTCGAACGCTTCGACGCGGGACTGCTGGCGCGGGCGTTGTTCGCAAAGGATAAACTCGCCGCCGTGAAAATCCTTGCCGCGCTGACTTAGAAAAAAAGTAAGCTGAAACGGAAAAACGGTTTCGCCGTAGAGATCTTGATGCAAACAGTTGAAATCGCCGGCGCCATATTTCAAAAGAAGCGGCGTCGGCCGGTTTTGGCCGGCGTGATGGCACTGCTCGAGGAAGTCCGAATGCCGTTCCGGGTAGCGAATATTGACGCCAAGCCCCTCGGCCCATTGATTCGCGAGCGGGACCAGCTCGGGATAGATCGATTTCCTGAGCTGCTGAACGATCTTGGGAAGTGGATAGGCGAAATATTTGTATTCGCCCCGGCCGAAAGCATAGCGCGCCATTTCGATGCGCGACCGAAAGCGCCGCTCGTCGGCATAGTAGCCGGCGATCTCGTCGCAAGTTTCCGGCGAAAGTACGGCCGGCATCAAAGCGAAGCCACGCTCATCGAGCTGCCCGCGCGCGGACACCCAGAGCGCGTTGTCGCAATTGAGGGTGGAAACTCTCATCGCTGACCCCGCGTTGATGCCGCCGCTTTCGCTTCAAGTGCCAGCAGCGCGGCTTTGGTTTCAAGTCCGCCGGCGAACCCGGTCAGCGACCCGTCGGAGCCGATGACCCGATGACAAGGCACGATGATCGACAGGGGATTTTTACCGTTGGCGCGCCCCACTGCGCGAGATGCAGCGGCTGAGCCGAGCATCTTGGCGAGGTCGAGGTAACTGCGGGTCTGCCCGAAAGGTATTTTTCTCAAGACGTGCCAAACTTTCTTTTGGAACTCACTGCCGCCCGGCTCGATGGGAAGATCGAACACGGTTCTTGCGCCAGTGAAGTATTCGGTCAGTTGGCGCTCGGTCGCGATCAGGATCGGATGGTCAGGCGCGAGCAGCGGCGCCTCGAGCTTCACGCGATCAGGTCGTTCTCGTTGCCAAAGGACCGCGACGAGCGCGTGCGCGCTGGCGATCAGTTTGAGCTTGCCGACCGGCGATTTTATCTCTTTATAAAATAAGCTCACGCTACCGCTCCTTTCTTTGTTGCGAAAGCGTTTGTGCGAATGCTTTCCAGAGATACATTGCGGCGTAGGACCGCCAAGGTTTTACGACTGTCAAATCCAGCTCGGGATGAAGCGCGAGCACGCGCTTCAGAATCAAATCGGTTCGAGGAAAGGCGTCGGTGTCGCCGACGGCGCGCAGGCTGATGTATTCAGCCGACCAGGCCCCGATCCCTTGGGTGTCGAGCAGGGCTTGGCGCAACGCGGCGGGCTCTTGATGATCGCCGAGGGAAAGAGCGCCCTTTAATATGCGCCGGCTCAAATCTCGAATCGCTTCGCGGCGCGCCTGCGTGGTCTTGACCGCGCTTAGCTCGGCTTCGGCGAGAATCTCGGCCGTAGGAAACAGACGCGCCTTTGCTCCCGAGAAGGGATTGATGACCGCTTCGCCGTAATTCTGCACGAGCTGACCGATCAAGGCGCTGCGGTGTCCGGCTGACACCAACTGGCCCAGGATCGTGCAGATCGCAGTCTCAAAAGGATCCCAGCCGCGCGGCAATCTCAATCCGGGGAAGCGCGCGCAAAGTCTTGCCAAGAGCGGCGCGCGAGCAAAGGTTTCCGCGATCAGCCGTGGATCGCAGTCGAGATCGAACATTTTCCGCACGCGGATTTTTACTTCTGTCACGATGCCGGGCCTGTCGGGAGAGACCCGGACTCTCAAAGAATTGCTTCCGGCTTCAACTCGGACAATTCCCAACGTCCGTTTGATGCGAAATGGTCTCTCGAAATAATCTTCGGTGGTGTACTCGATCCCTGTGATCGAGTGCGACTGATAAAAGCGCAGGATGCTCTGCCAGTCGTAAGGCGGCCGGTAGGGCAGATCGAACTCGGCATAGTTTTGCTTGTGGACCTTTGCCTTGGTTCGTCGATTCATGACCGCTCACTTCGCGTGTGAATTTACCAGTCGCCAAACGCACAACGCACGCGCGCCCGCAAATTTTCTCGGCTTCGAGCGCTTTTACGCCGGCCGGCAAATTTTACACGGCCGTAGCCCGGCTTGTTTCGCTTCTTCAGGATCGGCGAAAAATACCACCTTCGTCCGGTCCACTCGCGCAGTGGTATGGCATGTGCTTCGACAAAAAATCTTGGTGCCTCTGTGGCCCCAGACCACGCTGTCCGGAAGCTTTTCGTCTGCTTTACTCAGCGCAAAGCCTTCGCTCCGCAGGAGGGTCAGCTTGCGCGCGATGCCGCCGCCGTAACCGCCGAGACCACCGTCGGAAGCGATTACCCGATGACAGGGCACATAAATCGGCACCGGATTGTTGTGCAGCGCATTGCCGACGGCCCGCGCTCCTTTCGGTGCGCCCGCCGCCGCGCCCAAAGCTTGATAGCTCACCACCGCGCCGCGCGGGACCTGCTGAAGCTTATCAAGAACTTTTTTCTGAAACGGACTCGATGCCAGAGTCAGATCGGCAGGACGGCGCAACGCATCGGCGTCCCCGGCGAGATAGCGACGAATTTCGGCGCCGACTGCCTTGATCTGGCTGCGATCTTCCACGGGATCTACTGCGAGCCGAAGCTTGGCGATGATGCTTTCGAGCGCATCGCCGCCAGAAAAATAATGGATGAGCACGATGCCGCGCTCGCCGAGAGCCACGAGCAAAGCGCCAAGGGGCGAATTCACCACGCCGACTGCGACTTCGGGTCGGCGCATGGCTTTGAGCGCGTGATCGATGCGGGGGCGCGAACGGCGTAGTATTTCTTCGATGGTCTGTTCGTTAAATTCGTTGCTTCCGCCAATGAGTTTTTCGAGCTTCATATGATCACCACAAGGATTTTAGTTTGCGCAGCGCTTGGGACACATTGGCCCGCGCGGCCGGTTGGGAACATTCCATGATTTCCGCTATTTCAGGATAATCCAATCCGGCAAAGTAGCGGAGTTGCAGCGCCTCGCGTTGCTTTTCCGGCAGGGCGGAGATCAACTCGCGTAGCCGGACCGTCGCGTAGCCCTCATTTTCATTATGCGACCGCTGACTTTTTCCGGCTCTCTCCGCTGCGGAATCGTGTTGATCGTCGGCGACGATCACGCGTCTCCGGCGTGCGCCGTCACGCGACCGATTGCGACAGAGATTGACGGCAATCGCGTACAGCCACGGCCTGACTTCGCGATCGGCCTCAAGGCGTGGATAGGCGCGGTAAGCGCGCAGCCAAGTCTCCTGAAACAGATCGGCGGCATCGTCACGATCGCCTAAGGCGCGCAGCAGGTAGCGCATAATCTCTCGTTCATGGCGGCGCATAATCTGCTCAAAAGGAAGCGGTAATTCTAACTTTGGACGCGCCATACAGTCTAAAACCCCGCAGGTTGGCAAATGTGAAAAACCCGTATTTATTTAACGCGGCAATAGTGGAATTAAAATCGGCAACCAGGATTGACCAAGGGACGGATTTGGGGCGCAGCATGCTGCGCCCCAACAACTTCGTGCTCTTCGGTTAGGATAGGCTTTTTGACTTTCGCAGTGAATGCGAATGCCGCGGCGATTCTCGTTCAACAAGCGCGCCGAAAAGTTACGGAAGATTCGCCTTGAAACTGCGGGCATAGACATCGGCCCGGCGATTTTGCAATAACGGCAGCTTTTCGCGCGTCTCTTGCACGAGAGCCAAATTCAGCTCCACGACTGCCAAATTTTCACGTTCCCCGAGATCCGCGATTGTTCCCCCCAATGGGTCGACGACCATGCTATGGCCGATATAAATATTCCCGGTCTGACCGGGAGCGATGACGTAGCAGCCATTTTCGAGCGCTCGTGCTTTAATCATCGTTTGCCAATGATCGATTTTTAGATCGCCCTGAACCCAGCCTGCCGGCACGACTAGTACATTGGAGCCCTCGAGGGCGAGGAT